>CAZQTJ010000099.1:0-6838 GCA_964596035.1 uncultured Cocleimonas sp.
ATTTAACCCATTACCGCTTTTCTTTTGATACCTCTCTCGCAAAAGTCTCTTTTAAATATTTCAATACATTATCTCTATCCCCTCTATAAACAATGCGTTTTTTCTTTTTACTGATTTGATAGTCGTACATGGGGTCATAGTAATCCGTTAATAACGGCTGAATAATGTCACGATAGTAACGCTTATCACCTGTTTTTTGATGTTGCTCTAAGGCATATAAAAGCTTTTCATTTAGGTCTTTGTAACGCACACCACCAAGGCGTTTTTGTAGCTTAGAAAGGCTCGTTGTTAAGTGCTCTTGAAGCTCTTCGAATACATTGTCTTTAGCATATAATTGTTGCATTTCTTTTTGTATATCATCAATATATTCACAGGTGCTTACTTCAACACGTTCAACGTCATCGACTTCCATAAAAACTATTTGTGACACTTGCATTGCCTCATAAAGAGGAATAGGCAGATGTAAAGAACCTATATTACGCCCTTCATCTTCAACAACAATTATTTTATGACCTCTGGCTTCCTGCTTTAACATCTCAATAGCGAGCTGATTTTCAAAGTTTATTTGTGTTGGTTGTGGCGTTGCCGTTGGACCAAAAGCAGAGCCTCGATGATTAGCTAAGCCTTCTAAGTCAATACTATTATCTAACTGTTTAAGCAAACGAGTTTTCCCCGAGCCTGTTCGACCACCTAACACAACGAGCTGAAAACTTGATGCAAGTCGCTCTATAGAATCAATTAAAAAACGTCGCATCGCTTTATAACCGCCTGCCACACGCGGATATTCAATACCTGTTTTCTCTTTGATCCATAATTGCGTTATTTGCGAGCGCATACCTCCGCGAAAACAATACAAAACACCTTGAGGATGCTTTTCTACAAAGGCTTGCCACTTGGCTACACGTTGATCTTTTATATCACCTTGTACTAATTCCGCGCCCAAGGCTACCGCCTCATCTTGACCTGCGTTTTTATACTTGATACCGATCGCTTCACGCTCTTCATTATTTAAGATGGCTGTATTTTGCGTATGTGGAAAAGCACCTTGTTGATACTCTACAGGCGCACGTACATCAAGCATGGGAATATCATTTAAAAACAGGCTTAATAAGTCAGTATGTTGAACTTGGTTTTTCATCATTTATATTACGGTTATTAGTTTTTTGTCATCACTCGATTGATGTAAAAAACCGATAGACTCCACACCATAGCCCTCTGACTTCATCAGCTTATGAAACGCATCCTCTCCCTCAGGGTCAAGGGCAACTAAAAGCCCGCCACTGGTTTGCGGGTCACAGATAATGTGTTGCTGTATCTCGCTCATTTGAGAAATTTTATCGCCATAACTCTCAAAATTTCGTTGCGCGCCACCAGGAGAACAACCTTTAGCAAGATACTCCATCACATGCGGTAAGATAGGCAGTTGGTCAAACTGAATCGTTGCGGATAAGCCACTACCTTCACACATCTCTCTCAAGTGACCACCCAGCGCAAAACCCGTAACATCTGTCATTGCAGTGACGCTATCTAAACCTGCTAACACTGTACCAATATCATTTAAACGACACATAGAGTCAGGCGCAAAATGGGCATGTTCAGTCGCTATTATTTTCTTTTTTTGTGCTGTTGATAAAATACCAACGCCAAGCGGTTTGGTGAGATAAAGCTTATCCCCTGCTTTTGCCGTGCTATTTTGCTTTATTTGATGACTGGCAACTGTACCTGTTACCGCTAAACCAAATATAGGCTCTGGCGCATCAATACTATGCCCACCTGCCAAGGAAATTCCAGCATCTTGACAGACTTTGCGCCCCCCTTCGATTACTTGCTGACCTACTTCGGCAGGCAGTTTATCCAGCGGCCAACCAAAAATTGCAATCGCCATAATCGGCTTTCCACCCATCGCGTATATATCACTAATCGCATTCGTTGCGGCTATTTTTCCAAAGGTAAAAGGATCATCGACAATGGGCATAAAAAAATCAGTAGTGCTAATAATCGCAGTACCATTTCCTAAATCGTATACCGCAGCATCATCGCGCGTACTATTACCGACCAGTAAGGCATCATCAACCATATTGGGTAATTGGCTCTTTAACATGACATCTAAAACAGCGGGAGAAATTTTACAACCACAGCCTGAGCCATGACTGTATTCGGTCATACGAATGTTGGATATTATTGAAGGGGGCATTTTATTCTCTTGAAAATTATCTAGTCCTACATTTTACCATGAAGAATCCCAAGAGAATAAAGTTATCTTGTTATTGCTGTTTTTTTAACACCCTGCTAACAGCTATTTATGCTTCACGCATTACAGTGAAAAATTTTCTGCTAGAGCTTGGTTGAGATAGGAAAATCTCCCGACCTGCTCTACAATCCTTCCTCTTAAAAAAATTAAGGACATTCTAGTGGAATTAGTAAGCTTTAAATTATCCGACATCACCACAGACAGTGAGTATTTAAGAACAAATACCGATGTCGAAACACTTAAAAAGAGTATTGAGAATATTGGCTTAATCAATCCTCTGACAATAAATAAGGAAAATGCACTGCTCGCTGGTTCCAGACGTCTCCAAGCAATAAAGGAACTTGGCTGGACAGAGGCGTTAGTACACATTGTTGATAAAGATACGCTGGAACAAGAGTTAATATCCATTGATGAAAATCTGGTACGAACGCCACTTAGTAATCTAGAACTAGAGAAGTGCCTTAATCGAGGACGTGAAATATACGAGGAGCTAAATCCTAGCGCAAACAAAGTGGATTTATCGAGTGAAAACATCAAGGGTGAAAATACGCAGAAACAAAAAGAGAAAGAGAAACTGGATACTAACTCTTTTGCGGCTATCACATCTGAGAAAACAGGTCTCTCAAAATCGGTGATTAAAAGTGCTATTAAGCGTGATGAGCTAGCCTCTGATTCCGTAAAAAAAGCGCGTGGATTAGGTGAATTAAATGCCAGTCAAACCAATGAAATCATTCAATTAGATAAAGACACACAAGAAAAAGTCTTACCGCTTATCTCAGATAAAACCGTTAAAGAGGCTAAAAAAATTATTAAAGCAGCTAGGAAGGGAGGGCTTGATGCTGCCATTGAAGAAACAGATAAGCTTATTCCACTACCTAAGGAGTACACGCTTTTAAAAAGTCCGTTAAAACGAGTTAACAAAAACTTATCCCGCATTTTACTGGAAGAGTTAAAATACGATGGGCCTGAGCAACAGCTAATCAATAAAGAGATGCTAGAACTAAAAGAAAATTTGGAGCGCTATTTTCAGATGATTGAAGCCTAATATCTCATCAAAAAACTTCACCATAGCCAAACAATCTCCTATGCTCATTAATCGCATAGCGGTCAGTCATTCCTGCTACATAATCTGCAATAATGCGGGCTTGCCCTGTCTCTCCTTCTCTTTGCAACGCTTCTCGTGCATAAGCTTGATGCTCAGGTGGGAGTAGTCGGGTATCGTCAAAAAAAGCGGTAAATAATGCACTAATAATTTGATGTGCTTTACGCGTCATGCGGTAAACTTTATGATGATAATAAAGATTTTGACGTAAAAAAGTTTTTAACTGCTTACTCTGTTCTATCATGGCGTTACTAGAGTAAATTAGTTCTGCACTCGCATTACGCACATCATCAATACTAGAAATGTTTGCTGCGACTATATTATTTTTACTGGTTTCCAGTAAGTCTTTAACTTGCAAGCCAATCATTCGACGGATAATTTCATGTATTTGCCGTGCCTCATCTAAACGAGGATATTTAGCTTTTACCTTATCGTATTGCACCGCAAACAACTCTATACCACATAACTGCTTTATGGTTATTAGTCCTGAGCGTAAGCCATCATCCACATCATGATTATTGTAGGCTATTTGATCGGATACGTTAGTAAGCTGAGCCTCCAGTGAGGCGTGTTTTTTATGAAGAAAACGCTCTCCAACATCTCCTAATTTTGTTGCATTCTTTAGAGAGCAGTGCTTTAAAATACCTTCTCGTGTTTCAAAACTGAGGTTTAAACCATCAAAGTCGGCATATTTTTTTTCCAGCACATCAACAACACGCAATGATTGTAAATTGTGCTCGAAACCACCAAAGGATTTCATGCAGGCATTCAAAGCATCCTGCCCTGCATGACCAAAAGGCGTATGCCCAAGGTCATGCGCTAACGCGATAGCTTCTGTTAAATCCTCATCCAACTGCAAAGACCGAGCAACTGAACGCGCTATTTGAGCAACTTCTATCGAATGGGTAAGGCGAGTACGATAAAGATCACCTTCATGGTTTACAAAGACTTGCGTTTTATATTCTAATCGGCGAAAGCCTGTGGAGTGAATAATACGATCTCGATCACGCTGGAATTCACTTCTATCCGTTGGCGCGGTTTCAGGGTGTTTTCGACCTTGTGACTTATTTGGGTTGGCTGCATAGGGGGCTTTTATCATTTTTTATACCTCTGTCTTTGGATTAATAATAATTCCCCATCTACTTGAAAAACTATCGACTTAAAACTTCTTGCAAAGCCTCTTTATCAAAGTCATTCGTCACAACCGACTCACCATAAGACTTCATCAAGACTAAACTTAAGATGCCATCTTGCACTTTCTTATCAATAGACATTAACTCCGAAAACCTCTCTCCAGATAGTTCTTTGGGTGGCTCAATAGGTAAATTGGCTTTTATAAGCAAGTCTCTCACTTGTTGTACTTCTTGTTCCGAAAGCCATCCCATTTTCTCAGATAGCTCTGCCGCCATGACCATACCAACAGCAACAGCTTCTCCATGCAACCACTCGCCATAACCCATGCCTGTCTCAATCGCATGACCAAAGGTATGACCTAAATTTAGTAAGGCACGCTGCCCTGCTTCGCGCTCATCCGCAGCAACCACTTCTGCCTTATGCTCACAAGAACGATAAATAGCATAAGCTAGAGCTTCTTTATCTCGTTGCAATAGCTTTTCCATATTTTCATCAAGCCATACAAGAAACTCAGCGTCACGAATAAATCCGTATTTAATAACCTCTGCTAAACCTGCACTAAGTTGCTTATCATCCAATGTATCAAGGGTATCAATATCAATTACAACACATTGAGGCTGGTAAAATGCGCCAATCATGTTTTTTCCCAAAGGATGGTTTACACCTGTTTTTCCTCCCACGGATGAATCAACCATTGCCAACAACGTTGTCGGTACTTGAATAAAATTAACTCCACGCTGATAACATGCCGCTGCAAAACCAGTCATATCGCCTACAACACCACCACCAAGGGCTAATAAAGTACTTTTACGATCACAACGAGCGCTTAACATCTCGCTAAATATTTGCTGCTCAACCTCTAGTGTTTTGTATTCTTCGCCATCTGGCAAAATAATATCAATGTTACTGTAAAGGCTTGCCACATGATGAAGCTCACCTAAGTAGAGCGGTGCAACCGTCTCATTAGAAACGATAGCGGTTGTTTTTCCGTGAATATGTTGTTGAATCAGCTCTGCTTTTTTTAATAAACCTGAGCCAATATGAATAGGATAACTACGATCCCCGAGATCAACGGTTAATGTTTGCATAAATAAAGTCCTAAAATTTTAAGAAATCGCTACTAAGGAACCTCTGATTAAGTTTGAACGAATTTTCTGAAAGGAAAAATTTGTCCTGTTTTTGATGAAAAATGGCGTAATAGTCACTCTATCGCGAGATTTTATGACGAAAACAGGGCGGATTTTAACTTCAGAAAAACGATTGAGAGTTGATCAAAGCTTCCTTAATGAATGTGTACGAAATAAAATCATAAGCTTTGAATAATTTCGTGAATGACAACATTAATTTTTTGCCGACCCGTTTTTATAATGCTACTCGCCACTTCCAAATAATAAGGTTCTCTTTCTTTAAGTAGATTTCTCAATGTTTCTAAGGGCTTGTCAGTCTGCATTAAGGGACGAGATTTATCGTGACGTATGCGCATAAACAACTGTTCTGCTGTCGTACTCAAATAAATAACATGAGCCGTTTTTTGAATAATGCTACGTGTTGCCGCACTTAATATACTCCCTCCTCCCGTTGCCAAAATAATGTTTTTATTCTGACACAGCTCGGCAATCATCTGCTCTTCTCTTATGCGAAAGCCCTTTTCCCCTTCTATTTCAAAAATAGTCGATATGCTAACACCTGTACGTCTCTCGATTTCATGATCAGAATCATAAAACGCCATTTTCAAACGTTTAGCTAAATGTCGACCAACGGTTGACTTTCCAGCCCCCATTAAGCCCACTAATACAATATTTTTCTTCATCTAGGTTTTATGCCAGTATGTCTGTGAATAATCAAGATAAAACACAAAAATCCATTTAATCTTTATTATGTGTTACTACTTTAATGCCATCTCAAGAAAACAATTCCCTCCACTTCCCACAGAACTATTGTCACTTTTTATCTAATTGCAGTATATTCCATCATTATCACGTAAACATAGAGTCACGAACATAGGTCGCTCATTGAAAACATCCCAAAAACAAACTACAAACCTATTTTCTATTATAGAATCTTCACGCCATCCTAACTTTGCCACCTTGTATCAGCGTTTAAATATTCAAGAGCACTGTTTCAACTCTATGAGAAAGGTCATTAAACAACTAAAAACACACCAGCCCGACTATATCGTCGCCGAATTTTTTTATGGTTTTGGTAACAACTATGCTGGCGTTAATATTAGCAACTTAGATGTCATGCTTTATTCATTACAAAAATATTCTCCTAATACAAAAGTCATTGTGTTGGTTGACAAAGAAGAGAGACAATATGTAGATAAACTGAATGATATTATTCCTCTTCAC
>CAZQTJ010000100.1:0-6833 GCA_964596035.1 uncultured Cocleimonas sp.
GATAGAGAGCATAGCTTCTTTCAGGAATATGTCTATGATCACACGGGACTCGACACTAGATAACTTATCATGGGTTTACATATACCATTTATATGGAGTTATTTAGAGAAGATGTCTAATTAGTGTGAATTTCGACAGCCTACAATACACCCCATAATCCTGATAAATAAATGGGTAGACTCAATAAACTAACAACATGCTAGTACTCCATTAGCTAACAATTAACAGGGAAAAGTAATCCCCCTTCCCTGTTAATTGACTCACATCCCGCACGATCTTTTCCCCTGTCTGCCCTGCTCTTTGCACATAACAGGTCTTTTCTAGCCTTTGACTTGCCTCTATTAGCCTTAATAAGCGCGGACGATCAACGCCTGCTTTCATAATCACAACACTGGAGTAATGCTTTAGCGCCTGAGAAATTTTTTCGTCTGTATTTCGTGATGTTAAAATGGCGAGGCTTTGGTTTTGTTGTGTTAGCGGTATTTGTGCTAATGCTGCTGAAGCGTGAATAGAACTTATTCCTGCGATTATTTCACAATGATATTGAGCTGATAAACGTTGATGCAAATAAAGATAAGAGCCAAAAAACAACGGATCGCCTTCGCAAAGAAAAGCAACATCTAAACCCTGTTGTAAATATTTAGCTATACTTTTAGCCCCATCATCATAGGCATTATTTGCAGCGGTACGATCTGTTTTATAGGGCATGATAATTGCCATTTGTTGCTGTTTATCTAGCCATTTTGACGCAATATCACGCGCAAGAGTGACTCCTTTTTCAGACTTGAGATAGACCACTACATCTGCTTGTTTAATTAAACGCACTGCTTTTAGCGTCAAATATTCAGGATCACCTGTGCCAACACCGACACCATAAAAAATACCGTTATACTGACTCACTCTTGCTATTCCTTTATTATTTTTAATAAACGCACAGGCAAACGTGGTCGCATTAAGAGTTGCCCTGCTAATTGCCCGCCTTTGCTCACCGCTATGTCAGTCCACTCAAGCGCATCATCACTTATATCTTGTACAGTTAACCACTGTTGCAATTCACTTTTACAATTCTCGGTGACGCAGTTAATGACTAAACGCCCTCTTGAAGCTAATACTTTCCAGCAATGATCCATAATTTCATGGAGATTACCTGCTGTACCACCAATAAAAATAGCATTCGGTGAAGGTAATTTCGCCAAACAATGCGGCGCTTTCTCGGCAATAATGTGTAAATGACTAAGACCAAATTTCTGCTTGTTTTTCGCCAAACAAACAAGACGCTTCGGGTGGTATTCCACCGCATAAACGCTCGCTTGTTGATTCCAATAAGCGCACTCGACCGCGACGGTGCCGCAACCTGCACCAATATCCCAAACAATATCTTGCGCCTGTGCTTGTAATAAACTCAATGCCACCAGCCGTACTTCTTTTTTAGTCATCATCCCCTTGGCAACTTCACCCGTGTCGGTATAAAACAAACGATCATCAAAACCAGGAAAGCTTGGCAAGTAACATTGTGTTGATTTTGTTTCCACCAGAGTGACATGCAAAGGGTGAAATACAGTCTCACTGTTTGATAAAATATCCGCCTTAAACTGACGTACTTTTTCCTCATTAGTCCCCAAGGCTTCGCACACCCAAATATCTGCATTCTCACACTGATACTCACAAAGTAATGAGGCGATTGCTTGAGGCTGACTCTGTTTATCCGTTAGCAGAGCGTATAACTGATGATTGGCTAAATGAGGAATCAAATCATGCAGAGGACGACCGTGCAGACTAATCACCCGCGCCCGTTGCCATGATTTTTTGATACGTGCAAAGGCAAGCTGGATAGATGAGCTATGACTATAAAAAGTAAGTTGCTCCTCGCGGAAGTGGCGTAATAATAAATCGCCGATACCATAGAACAGCGGATCACCCGAGGCTAATAAACAAATATTTTTATCCTGCGCGGACTGTAAATAAGCAATAATATCAGCCAAAGGCGAGGGATAATATTGCTGTACTTGACGCTCACCGAGCAATGCTTCAATACAGGCTAATTGACGTTGCGAGCCAATAATCAAAGAGGATAATGTTATTGCCTGCAATGCTTCTTGGCTTAAGCTTTGCACATCGCCCACTCCCAATCCAATCACATGAATCAAAAGATCACCTCATGATGATAGCTGAGTAAAGCATTCATTGCCGTCGCAGCTAAGGCACTGCTACCGCGCGTCCCTAACAGCGTAATACACGGCACATCTAACGCCTGATGATGCTCCCATAAATACTGTTTTGATTCTGCCGCGCCTGTATAGCCCACGGGTACGGCAATAATTAAAGCAGGCTTGTTGATTTTGCCTTGCTCTAATAACTCCATTAGACGAAATAAAGCGGTGGGTGCATTGCCAATTAAAACAATACTGCCTGAGATCGCCTGATGCCAATAATCAACCGCGACCATACTGCGGGTATGCGTCTTTACTTTAGCTTGCGCGACCACCTCGGCTTTATTGATAAAACACAGCGGAGACTGAGGGAGGAGCTTTTTATTTAAAGCCGACACCACTAAATTCACATCACAGATGACCTGTTTTTGTTGCTTTAAGGACTGCAAACCAGACTCAGCTGCACCTTGAGAAAAGCGTAAATCATTAATAATAGAAGGATCACCACAGGCGTAAATCATGCGTACTGCGATTTGTTTTTCTAACGCGTTTAAATGCGTTAAATCGACCTGTGAACGGACAATATCAAATGAGCGTTGTTGGATGCGTTTCGGACAGCGTTCGTAGTCAATCATTTTTGATGGTCTTTAGGATGGTATTTTGGATGACAGAGCCTTGTAACTAGAGCGCTAAAGCTACAGACCATCAATCGACCCAAACGCGTGCATTTCTAAACATTCTCATCCATGCCCCATCTTCATTCCAATCATCTGGATGCCATGAGTTTGTTACTGTGCGTATCACCCGCTCAGGATGTGGCATCATGGTACTAAAACGTCCATCTGCTGAGGTTAGCCCTGTGATCCCTAAAGGTGAACCATTTGGATTCTCGGGATAATGCTGCGTTGGCTGACCGCTATTATCGACATAACGTAAACTGACTAGCTTTTCATCCAGCGCATTCTGCGCGCCTGCTTGCGTATCAAACACCGCTCGCCCTTCGCCATGCGCCACAGGTATCGGCATTTTAGAACCTTCCATTCCCTGCAAGAAAATAGAAGGTGAATCCATCACTTCGACCATCGCGACACGCGCTTCAAACTGCTCGGATAGATTCTTATAAAAACGCGGCCAATGATCTGCTCCAGGAATGAGGTGCTTGAGTTGTGAAAACATCTGGCAACCGTTACATACGCCTAAACCAAAGGAGTCATCACGGGCAAAGAAGGCACTGAAATCATCTTTTGCACGTTCGTTAAAAAGAATCGACTTCGCCCAGCCACCGCCTGCACCTAAAACATCGCCATACGAGAAACCACCACAGGCAACCACGCCTTTAAAATCATTGAGTGAAACACGACCGCTAATAATATCGGTCATATGAACATCGACCGCTTGGAATCCTGCGCGATCAAAGGCAACCGCCATTTCTATCTGCCCATTAACACCTTGCTCGCGCAAAATTGCCATGGGAGGTTTTACACCTGTGTTGATATACGGTGCGGCAATATCTTCATTTAGATCATAAGATAAATCAGCAAATAAGCCTGTATCTTGCTTATCACTAATACGGTCAAACTCTTGTTGCGCACAGTCAGCATTATCACGTAATGATTGCATCTGATAGCTAGTTTCCGACCAGATTTTTTGCAACTCAAGGCGTGGCTTTTGATAGATGTTTTCATGCGCCCATGTGAAGATCACCTCATCAGAATCATTTAATTTGCCGATAACATGGGTATGTTTACCTAAACCATGCTCGCGAAACGCTGACAGCACCTCTTCGGTATCACTATGATGCACTTGAATCACGGCACCTAGTTCTTCCGTAAAGAGCGCTTCCAAAGGACTTTTTCCAAGATCATCCAAATGCACTGTAATACCTGTATGACCTGCAAATGACATCTCTGCCAATGTCGCTAACAATCCACCATCAGAGCGGTCATGATATGCCATTAAACGGTCTTCTTGATTCAGCGCTTGAATCACCTTAAAGAAAGCAATCAGGGTTTCAGCATTATCCAAGTCAGGCGTATGATGACCGACTTGCGAATAAACCTGCGCCAATGCCGAGGCTGCCATGCGATTTTTGCCCTTACCTAAATCAATCACAATTAAATCACTATCGCCTTTATCGGTTCTTAGCTCAGGCGTTAAGGTATCGCGGATGTCTTGAACCACAGCAAAAGCGGTAATCAACAGTGACAGCGGTGCAGTCATTGCGCGTGACTCGCCCGCTTCTTCCCACACGGTTTTCATCGACAGGGAGTCTTTACCCACAGGAATAACAATGCCCAATTCGGGACAAAGCGCCTCGCCTACCGCTTTAACGGTATCAAATAAAGCCGCTTCTTCGCCGTCATGCCCTGCGGCTGCCATCCAGTTGGCTGACATGGAAATATCAGAAATTTTATCTATTTTTGCCGCCGCGATATTGGTAATCGCTTCGGCTATCGCCATGCGACCTGACGCTTCAGGATTGACTAAAGCAAGCGGGGTGCGCTCGCCAATCGCCATTGCTTCGCCTTTGTACGACTGATAATCCGCCGCAGTAACCGCAACATCGGCAACAGCTACTTGCCAAGGGCCGACCATTTGATCACGGTTTACCATGCCTGTGATACTACGGTCGCCAATGGTGATTAAAAAGGACTTTGAGGCAACCGTTGGCAAGCTTAAAACCCGTTCGATGGCATCATCTAGCTGAATATCCTCTAAGTTAATCGCTGGCTTATGGAAAGTTTGATGATGCACATCGCGCAGCATTTTAGGTGGCTTGCCTAATAAAACATCCATTGGAATATCAACGGGAGAATTATCAAAGTGCGAATCCGCGACGATGAGTTGTTGCTCATTAGTCGATTTTCCCACCACCGCATACACCGCACGTTCGCGTTGACAGATTGTCTCGAAGGCTTCTAAACGATCGGCAGCAATGGCTAAAACATAACGCTCTTGCGCTTCACAACTCCAAATTTCCATCGGTGCCATGCCCAGCTCATCATTCGGTACTGCGCGTAGCTGGATGATACCGCCACGACCTGCATCGTTGATAATCTCAGGGATGGCATTCGAGATACCCCCCGCACCCACATCATGGATGGATAAAATAGGCGTGTCATCACCTAACGCCACACATCGGTCGATCACTTCTTGGCAACGGCGTTGCATTTCAGGGTTGCCACGTTGCACTGAGGCAAAATCAAGATTCTCCGCGCTAGTCCCGCTGGTCATGGAAGATGCCGCACCACCACCTAAACCAATCAACATCGCAGGGCCACCGAGTACCACGATGGCTGTACCTTCAGGTAAGTCGTGCTTTTCAATATTATCAGGACGGATATTACCCACGCCACCCGCTAACATAATGGGCTTATGATAACCGCGCAATTCTGTCCCTTTTGCACAGGGTACTTCTGCTTCATAGGTGCGGAAATAGCCTGTGATATTGGGGCGACCAAATTCGTTATTAAAAGCGGCCGCGCCAATAGGGCCTTCGAGCATAATATTCAGTGCGCTATCTATCCGCGACGGTTTGCCAAATTCCCGCTCCCAAGGTCTGCCATAGTTAGGAATTTTGAGGTTAGACACCGAGAATCCACACAACCCTGCTTTTGGTTTCGAGCCATTACCTGTTGCGCCCTCATCACGAATCTCCCCGCCTGAACCTGTCGCCGCACCAGGAAAAGGTGATATTGCCGTAGGATGATTATGTGTTTCCACCTTCATCAACATATGCACTTTTTCTTGATGATAGCTGTATTCTTGAGTATGAGTGCTAGGAAAAAAGCGCGTAGCTTCCGAGCCTTCCACCACAGAGGCATTATCTTTGTAGGCCGATAAAATACCTTCTGGCGCTTTGTGGTAGGTATTGCGAATCATCCCAAAGAGAGTTTGCGCTTGAGGCTGTCCATCAATCACCCAGTCGGCATTGAATATTTTATGACGACAATGCTCAGAGTTTGCCTGTGCAAACATCATTAACTCGACATCGGTAGGATTACGTTTGAGTGCAGAGTAGTTTTCAGCAAGGTAATCAATTTCATCGGCAGACAAAGCTAAACCTAGTTCGACATTCGCTTTTTCTAAAGCAGCGGCGGCATCGCCAGATAGCTCGATAGACTTCAGTGGCGCAGGGTCAGCATGACTAAACAACACTTCCGCTTCATCGCCATCGCTTAATACTTGTTCCATCATTCTGTCGTGGAGTTGCTCGGCGATTAATTGACGATTATCCGCAGAAAAATCACCCTCCGACAATTCAATAAAATAAGCAATGCCACGTTCAACTCGTTCGACGGTCTCCATGCCACTATTGTGTAAAATATCAGTCGCCTTACTAGACCAAGGAGAAATAGTACCTGTGCGTGGCGTAACTAAAAACAACTCGCCTTTAGGCTCAACCGTATCATCAGACTCACCATAACTCAGCAGTTGCTCTAAACGCTGTTGCTCGCCGTCTGATAATATTTGGCTAGTTTTTACAAAATGCCAATAACGAGCATGTATATCTTTAATAGAGGGAACAAAGGATTGCAATGATTTCAATCGCTTGTTTTTATTAAAATCAGAAAAAGCACGGTTTCCAGCAAGAATCATCATAATTGAATATTCGGGGTTTTGGGATAATCCAATATCATAGTTCATCTTAGGCTTAGGTTGAATAATGTTTATCGGTTTTTT
>CAZQTJ010000101.1:0-5601 GCA_964596035.1 uncultured Cocleimonas sp.
TTTGAACCATTAGCGCCATTGCCAAAATTCATCTTTGGCATCTGCATTTGTGAGCCTTGAGTGGGTGCAACAGGTGGAGAAATAGCGCTTGGAGCGGTTTTAGTAGGAGCAGTAGGTGCTACTGCCGTATCGGCAAAAGCAGGAAGGCTTGTCATTGCAACAGCAATACTTATCAATATTTTATTCATTTTATGTTATCCCATTGGTTTATATTTGTTAGGTTGGTATATTCTATACCTACTGTCGGTAACTGGCTATAAAGAGCTTCCTTAACAAAAGTTCATCTTAGCCATGCTTTAGGAACGAGCATGAAATAACTTCCCGATTCTAACTTGCTTTTTTATCCCAGCTAGGATGATCTCATTCGTCACGTAGAACAACTATGCTCCTTATGAGATCATCCTATCTGAAATAAAAATTCTGCGTTATAAGATCGGGAACTTATTTCGTGCTCATTCCTTAGGAACTTATCCTTGCTTCATCTCAATCATTTTCTGCCATTTTTCAGGACCTGTTTTATGCACAGAAACACCCTTTGAATCAACGGCAACGGTCACGGGCATATCCGTGATTTCAAATTCATAAATCGCTTCCATTCCTAGCTCTGGAAATGCAATGATTTTAGCGCCAACAATGGCTTTTGAAACTAAATAAGCGGCTCCACCCACTGCCATCAAATAGGTGCTTTTATATTCTTTTATTGCCTCTATAGCGCTAGCGCCACGCTCAGCCTTTCCTATCATTCCCATTAAGCCTGTTTGTTCTAATATTTGCCGAGTAAACTTATCCATGCGGGTCGCTGTGGTTGGTCCTGCTGGCCCTACGACTTCATCACCAACAGGGTCAACAGGGCCCACATAATAAATAAAGCGTCCTTTGAGATTGACGGGTAATTCTTCGCCTTTATCAAGTAGCTCTATTAGGCGTTTATGTGCGGCATCACGTCCTGTTAGTATTTTGCCTGATAATAATAATACAGCGCCAGGTTGCCACTGTTCCATTTCGACCTGCGTTAAGGTATCTAAGTTTACACGTATTGCGTGTTCCCCTGCCTGATAACTCATATCGGGCCAATCATTCAAATCAGGGGGCGTTTGCAATGCAGGACCTGAACCATCCAGTACAAAATGTGTATGACGCGTTGCTGCACAATTTGGAATCATACAAACAGGTAAGGAGGCGGCGTGTGTTGGATAGTCTTTAATTTTTACATCCAATACGGTTGTTAAACCACCTAAACCTTGCGCGCCAATACCTAAATCATTGACTTTGTCCATAATTTCTAAGCGTAACTCTTCAAGGCGATTATTTGCACCTCGCTCACGCAACTCGTGAATATCAATTGATTCCATGAGTGACTGTTTTGCAAGCACTGCAGCTTTTTCAGCTGTACCACCAATACCTATACCCAAAACCCCAGGTGGACACCACCCTGCTCCCATGGTTGGCACGGTTTTGACCACCCAATCGACAATATCGTCACTCGGATTTAACATCGCTAATTTCGCTTTGTTTTCTGAGCCACCACCTTTAGCAGCAATTGCAACTTCTAGCGTATTGCCTTTGACCATTTCGACATGGATAACGGCTGGCGTATTATCAGCTGTATTTTTACGCTCACCCGCAGGGTCAGATAATACCGATGCCCGTAGTATATTGTCACTCAATTGATAGGCTTGACGCACGCCCTCATTAATCATTTCATCGACGCTTAATGTTGCATCCCACTGTACGTCCATACCGATTTTTAAAAATACCACCACGATGCCTGTGTCTTGACATAATGGTCGATGCCCTTCTGCACTCATTCTAGAATTAACAAGTATTTGCGTCATTGCATCTTTAGCAGCGGGAGACTCTTCTTTCTCCCATGCTAAAGTCATTGCTTTTACAAAGTCTTTGGAGTGGTAATAAGAAATATACTGTAAAGCGTCGGCAACACTGCTAATTAGGTCGTCTTGTTTTATAATCGTCATTATTGTTAAATTCCACCTGAATCCGTGAGGTCAATGCGCGATAACAGGGCGTAAGATATTGGTTTATCACGGAATTTAAAAAATCTTAGCTTCACCCGTAGGTTAAGCGGGTATTTTTTAAACCCGTGATGAATCAATAGCTTGCGTCCTGTGCCGTAGTGACCTCACGGATTCAGGTTCTATCCATAAAGAAAAGAAGTATAACCCCAAATTAAGAGAACTTCTGAGGAAAGCAAGTGAAATTAAAGCAATAAAAAAGCCCGAATAAATCGGGCTTTTTTATTGCTTAAAAACTAAAGTTTATTTTAGTTTTTATCTTGATCAATGATTTTATTTTCAGTAATCCAAGGCATCATTTTACGTAGCTCAGCGCCAACAACTTCAATACCATGCTCTGCATTCAAACGACGTGCTGCGGTCATTGATGCGTAGTTTGACTGACCTTCTAGGATAAAGCGTTTTGCATACTCTCCCGACTGAATGTCCTTCAGTGCATTACGCATTGCTTGGCGAGACTCTTCGTTGATAACTTTAGGGCCTGTTACATACTCGCCATATTCTGCATTATTTGAGATGGAGTAGTTCATGTTCGCGATGCCGCCTTCGAACATAAGGTCAACAATTAACTTTAACTCATGCAAACACTCAAAATAGGCCATTTCTGGGGCGTATCCTGCTTCTGTTAGCGTCTCAAAACCCGCTTTAACTAGCTCAACTGCGCCACCACAAAGTACGGCTTGTTCACCAAATAGGTCAGTTTCACACTCGTCACGGAATGTTGTTTCAATAATTGCGGTGCGTCCACCACCTATACCAGACGCATAAGATAGTGCGATTTCTTTTGCACGACCAGAAGCATCCTGCTCTACCGCAATTAAATCAGGAACACCACCACCACGAACAAACTCAGAACGTACAGTATGTCCTGGAGCTTTTGGAGCAATCATAATAACGTCAAGGTCTTTGCGTGGCTCTACTTGATTGTAGATAATCGCAAAACCGTGAGCAAATGCCAGCACAGCACCTTCTTTAATATTTGGTTCAATCTCGTTTCTGTAAAGTACCGATTGAAACTCATCAGGAGTCAATAGCATGACAACATCTGCATCTTTTACAGCAGTGGGGACATCTGCTGTTTTTAAACCGTAACCTTCAGCTTTAGCAATTGAAGTAGAGTTAGCGCGTAAACCAACCACCACATCAACACCTGAATCCTTCAAGTTTGCCGCATGAGCATGACCTTGAGAACCGAAACCAATAATGGCAACTTTTAATCCTTGGATGATCGATAGGTCACAATCTTTATCGTAATAAATGTTCATTCTTTTACTATTCCTTTAAATACTGATTCAACTGAGTTTAAACTTGATTTTTTAGGCTATCCTATTGATTGCACTTTTAGAGCATCACTACCTCGCGATATTCCAATACAGCCTGAACGTACAATTTCCACAATTTCATGCTCTTCGATAGCACTTACAAAGGCATCTAACTTTTTACGATCACCAGACACTTCTATTGTGAAAGTTTTGTTTTTCACGTCAATAATGCGCGCTCTAAAGATATCAACCATGCGCTTAATTGCAGCACAAGATTCCATATTATTTGCGACAACTTTTATAAACATCATCTCACGTTCAATATGATCACTCTCGGAAATATCACAGACACTCACAACATCAATGAGCTTATTAAGTTGTTTTAATACTTGCTCAATAATATCATCGCAACCACGCGTTACTAAGGTCATCCGAGAAAGACTGGCATCTTCTGTTGGTGCAACAGTCAGCGACTCGATATTGTAACCACGAGCAGAAAATAAACCTGCTACACGAGACAAAGCCCCTGCTTCGTTTTCCATCAAAATTGAAATCACATGACGCATTTGTTTTTCTGTATTCATTTCGCCCACCTATAGTAATTTCATTTCATTTAACCCTGCTCCCGCAGGAATCATAGGATAAACGTTTTCTTCGGCTTCGGTAATGAAGTCTAAAAAGTATAAACGGTTTTTATCACCGAAGGCTTCTTTTAAAGCCCCTTCTACATCTGCGGGGTTATCAATACGCAGTCCGACATGCCCATAAGCTTCTGCCAACTTAACAAAATCGGGGAGCGCTTCGTTATAAGACATAGCGTAATTCTTTTGATAAAAGAACTCTTGCCACTGCCTTACCATGCCTAAATAACCATTATTGAGGGAGATAATATTAAGTGGTAACCCATATTGCTTACAGGTTCCCAACTCTTGTATACACATTTGAATACTGCCATCGCCTGTAATACAAGCAACATCAGCATTAGGATGCGCTAATTGCACGCCCATCGCCGCAGGCAAACCAAAGCCCATCGTTCCTAAACCACCTGAGTTAATCCACCGATTGGGTTTATCGAACTTATAGTATTGTGCCGCCCACATTTGATGCTGTCCGACATCTGAGCAAACATAAGAATCTCCACCACTTATTTCCCAGAACTTCTGCACCACATATTGCGCTTTGATTTTTTCATCATTTTGATTGTATCTCAAACAATCCTCTGATTGCCATGTGCTAATGCGTTTCCACCATGCACCTAATACTGTTTGATCTGGCATTGCGCCACGTTGCGCTAGCTCTTTGCCAAGTGCAAGCAATACAGGCTTAACATCACCGACAATAGAGCAATCAACTTTGATATTTTTAGAGATAGAAGCAGGGTCAATATCAACATGAATAATCTTAGCGTCAGGACAGAATTTTTCGATATTGCCCGTAACACGGTCATCAAACCGTGCCCCTATCGCAATAATTAAATCTGAATGATGCATCGACATATTGGCTTCATAGGTGCCGTGCATTCCCAACATCCCTACAAATTGCTTGTCCGTTGCAGGATACGCACCTAAACCCATCAACGTGTTAGTAATGGGGAAGTTCAGTTTTTGCGTGAAACTACGTAGCTCATCCGACGCGCCCGACATAATCACACCGCCACCCGTATAAATAATGGGGCGCTCAGCATTTAGGATCATATCGACAGCCACTTGAATGTCGTTATCTTTAATCTTAAGAATGGGGTTATAAGAGCGCATTGCTAAAGTATCAGGATAATGAAACTCACACGTCGCACTTCTGTCAGTGATGTCCTTTGGTATATCAATAAGTACAGGACCAGGACGACCTGTTGTGGCAATATGAAAGGCTTTCTTAATGGTTTCAGCAAGGTCTTTAACGTCAGACACAAGAAAATTATGTTTTACGCAGGGACGTGTAATCCCCACAATATCAACTTCCTGAAAAGCATCGTTACCAATTAAGTAACGAGGGACTTGCCCTGTGAAGACAACCAAAGGGACAGAATCCATATACGCATCTGCAATACCTGTGACAGCATTCGTCGCGCCAGGCCCCGATGTAACAATCGCGACACCAGGTTTATCGGTTGATTTTGCATAACCCTCAGCTGCATGAACGGCTCCCTGTTCATGTCTGGCTAGTATATGCGTAATTTCACCCCTACGTTCAGCCTTCTCTAGCTCGTCGTACAAAAAAAGTACGGCACCACCAGGATAACCAAATATAGTTTCTACACCTTCCGCCTTTAGACACTCTACAAATATCTCGGCACCAGTCAGTTCCACTAT
>CAZQTJ010000101.1:5701-6782 GCA_964596035.1 uncultured Cocleimonas sp.
AGGTAGATTTTTAAAGACCCGACATCATAATATGAATCTGATAGAAATACACCCTTATAATCTCATGTTTTCAAGCTAAATTTGACGGAAATCACCTCTTTTCTATCTCGCTTTCAATGACAGCAAACAGCAAACGTGCTTTCGCGTGAGTTACCTCCTCACCGTCCTGTTGTTGTAAACAAATATTTTTATCTGCATTCTCTCGATAATCCCAACGTCCACCAAGCATGGCAATGATGTTAGAACGCTCTAAACGAGACTGTTTAGCATCAATATAAACATTAAGCCATCGCCTTACACTCAATGGCTTCTTACCCCGCTGGTTTATGAATTTTCGTGAAACAGGATCAAGCGTAACAAGAAGCTCAATACTCTTTTTTTGTGCCACATGATGAGCAACATCCAAGATACTTTGACACCCCCAGCTATGCCCCACAAGGCAAACAGATTGCCCATAATCTTGCCAATGCCTTACCATTTTTAACATTGATTTTCGCTCAGAATGCAAAGCATAATGAATATCTTGATAATGAGAGTGGCGTAACTGATAAGGCTGGAATACCCCGCCAAAGAGAGGTTTATAACGATGATCTAAAGCACCGCCGACAAAAAGAACAAGTGTTTTATTTGGACTTGCTGGTAAATAAAGTTTAGTAATCAACCCTACCCCGCATCACCTTAGTTTGTCCGCGCTGTGTTTTTTTATCCATGCGCCGTCGTTGCGACCCACGCGTTGCCCTTGTTGGACGACGTTTTTTGACAGGTGCAGTTGCCGATTTAATTAAATCTTTAAGACGTTGCAATGCAGCACACCTGTTTTTTTCTTGGGTGCGAAACTCCTGCGCTTTAATAATAATCACACCCTCTTTTGTGATTCTTTGGTCTGATAATTTAAGCAAACGCTCTTTATAAAAAACAGGTAGTGAAGAGCGACGAATATCAAAACGCAAATGAATCGCCGACGAGACTTTATTAACATTCTGCCCACCCGCACCTTGGGCGCGAATAGCCGTTAACTCAATTTCCCAATCGGCTAGTTGTACGTTACTTGAAAGAATAAGCATAAATTATATTTTATTAA
>CAZQTJ010000102.1:0-6753 GCA_964596035.1 uncultured Cocleimonas sp.
TGCTTTGTTGGCAACGGCTATTGATTGCTCTGGCGGAATACTATCGGGGGCTATCCCTGCATCGTCATATTGACGAATTAGGGGAACTATTTCTTTACTCGATAGCTTCTTTGGTAATACTAGGTCTGGTCTTCCGTGTCGTAATAGCGTGATCTTCATTGTTTGTTCTCTTACCTATATTTCGGGTTAGATACATCATTACACCGAGTATTGCGAGTAATAAAACAGTACCCACTAACAAGGCGTAATCTTCTAGTTTTAAGAGAGAATATAGGATCGAGTATAAACCTGTTAGTAATAATGCAATGAATGCGGTACGTCCAAGGTGGCGTATTGCAGCATAGGCGTAGAGTGTAATCATGGTGATGATAAGTGCGGCGGCAGCAAGATAAGCTTTAAAGAAATTGGCATGTTCTGCGACGGATAAAAGCGTCATATAAAACATGGAAAGTGCTAAACCGATAATGCCGTATTGCACGATATGCAAACGATGATTAATACCCAGTTCAAAGATCAAAAAAGTGATATAAGTCAGGGCTAAAAATAGTACACCATACTTAATGGCACGGGTGATTTGTGAATACAGAGAGACCGATTCAAAGAGGTTTACGCCTGCTTTAAACTCATTAACATCAAACGATTGAGACTCTAGCGTCCACAGTTGAGGATAATTTCTGGCAAGATGCGGGATAGACCAGTTGGCGGTAAAGCCTTCTGCATTAATATGGTGCTCATCGGGCAATACATTACCTTGAAAGCTAGGGTGTGGCCAGTCAGAGTTTAGGGTGACATTGGTGGTTTTTCCAAAGGGCTTAAAGTAAAAACCTTGACTCCCTTTTATATCCATATTCAAGGAGAATTCATAACGCGCTAATGCTTTGTCGATGGCTAAAGGTGCATGAAAGCCACTTTTGATGATGTTGACTATGCGTGTACCTGGTTCAAAGTCGGTTTGGCTTGCATTCCACTGTAAATGAGAGACTTTATTGATCGCTCTAGTATCAGAAATTCCTAATGAAAACCATGCTTTGTCCCAGTGAATTTTATCGATATGTGTGGAAAGGCTTTCTATGTTTGGACGAGCAAAGTTACCTTTTAGCTTTAACTCCGCCTTGTAAACTAATGATTTATAAATACTACGTTGACGGTGTTCGCCTTGGAGTTTGCCATCAATAAAAAGTTGTTCTGGCAATACAATCGCGGTGCGTTGTACGTAACTGGTTTTATCAACCTTACGCTCATTACCATCTTTGTCGGTTAATACTTTTTCGCTGATAAATTTTTCGGTATACGGAATAATTAATACAGGTCCAGAAATATTCTGCTGATGTCCCCATGTGTTGGCTATATCGTGAACGACCGATGTGTATAAATGACTACGTTCTGACACCATTTCACTCACCATACCCAATGGGATTGTCATTATAGCGACCATGAAAGCGATAATACCAAAGCGAAAAATTAAGGAGTCAGAGAATTTAGAAAACGCTTTGAATAAACCTTTTATGTCATTAACGGGCTTACCATCTTCATCAACTGGCGTATTGATCAAACCTATTTTACGCGCCATAAAAATAATAAACATCACAATACCAAGCAGTATGGCAACGGAAAATAACATTGATATGATACTGAAAATAAAACTCATGGGACTCACCTCGTCAATTATTCATTTGAGATAAGTGTAATGAACCAGCTTGTAGATTTTATGGGGGGCTTATGCAGATTATGTGCATACTCCTAATAATCAAAACGATTTGTGTTCCATTGTCTGCTAGGCGGCGTGTATTGTCGCTCGTAGGATTGCATTTGATCAAATGCTCCTGATTTTTTCAAGAAGTAGAAACCACCTGCGAGTAACGATAGGGCTAAAATACTGGCTGCCATTATTTTTACTATGCTATAGGGGCGTTCGCCATGAATTTTTCCGTTGCGTCCATTAATCACGTAACGATACGTTTTACCGCGATATTTAAAGGCGGCCGACCAAACAGGTAGCAGTAGATGTTTAAAGGTAGTGTCATGGTGTTGTGTATCTATGGCTGCGACTCGTTGTCTGTCGCCCCCAATATCGGCACGCACCGCATTATCAATATGATAATCCATAATGTTTTTTGCTTGCATAAAGCCTTGGTCTACGGTGACTTGGTACAGCTCACTACGAAAGCCACTGAGATAGGACTCCGAGTACGGCACTAGATTTCTTAGATCCCAAGGTGCTAAATGATCAAGTATGCTTCTTGGTAGCGTTTTGCTTGCGCCGATAAGAATATCGTCAAAATGTAATGCAACATGCCCTGAAACAGGTCGCCAGCGTACACGCGGTATTGAACGTACTTGTCTTACTCTGCGCCCATCAATCACTACATGAAAAACTTGACGTTCGTAATATACCGTGCCTCGTTGTCCACGATAGGTATTTTCGGTAGCGCTGTCATAGGTCCAGTAAGGAAGATAAACGCCTGTTAGTTTTTCTTCACGTTTGGATATTTTTTTCAGCTCTGAGGGGGCAAACCATAAACTACCGATCCACTCATCAAAGGCTGCTATGGCTTGCTTATCTGTAATGGTAAACGGGAGTAAGGATTCAGGATGAATAAACCGTGCATGTTCTGTGCTAGTCACGACAGGTGTGCCACAAAAAGGACAATCAGCAGAAAATTCATTTTCTAAGGAAAATTGAGCGGCACAGGAGGGGCATTTAATAATACCGACATTGGTTTGATTGCCGTTGCGTTTTAAACGTTCTAAGTCATGTAATGCGGTCTTAAAGTCATACTCTTTAATTGGCTGGTAGCTAACAGGAATAACATTTTGAAAGCCACAATATTCACAAACAAGCTCTTGTTTGTCTGGCGAGTAGATAAGGTCTGCTCCACATTGCTCACAGGGGAAATGAGTTTGTGATAATAATGAAGAGTCCCCATCCAATATGGATTGTTGCTGGGAATGATCGTGATTTTTTATTATTGATTTCACTACGAAGAACCCTTGATTGATAACGCCCACATAAAATCAAATTTTATATGGGATACAATTTTATGCTTTTTTTGGTATGGGTGGAGCTTGTTTATTATCACCAAATTGTTGCAATAAAGCGTTAAACGTAGGGTTGTCCGCCGCTTCTTGCCATTCAGGCATTCCCGCAAGCCACACGAGAGTTTCCGCAGAAATAACGCCTTCACTTATCATTTTTTTGATTGTCGCGATAGAATGTGGTCCTGTTGCCTCATCATTTAAAACAATATGCCAGCGATCACTTGGAACAGGCGGTGGTGCAGTATGAGTCACGCTTGCTGTCGTTTGGCTTGCTGACATTGCATTTGTCATTTGTTGTCCCATTGCCAAGCCTATCCCCATTTCCATTGCACTAGCGGATGAGCCACCTTCTGCCGTCAAAGATTCTGCGGCATTGAATTTAAGGTACTTATCTAAATCACCAATCATACCCATGCTAGTACGTTTATCGAGAGCCTCCTCAACCGCAGCGGGTAAAGAAATATTACCCACCAATACTTTCGTTAGCTCTATGCCATAATCATTAAATTCAGGTGCAATACGTTGCGTAATGAATTTACCTAACTGGTCATAGTTTCCTGCTAAGTCCAGCACAGGGATATTCGCTTTACCTAAAATGCTTGAGTAGCGAGACACAATAATATCGCGTAATTGATTACTAATTTCAGCGACGCTAAAACGTCCGTCTGTGCCTAAAATCTCTAACATGAACTTTTCAGGGTCATTAATACGGATAGAATAACTGCCAAAAGTACGTAGGCGTACCATGCTAAATTCAGCATCACGCAACATCACAGGGTTTTTAGTACCCCATTTGAGATCAGTAAATTGGCGCATATTAAAGAAATACACTTCTGCTTTAAAAGGACTTTCAAAACCATGATCCCAATGCTGTAGCGTCGATAAAATAGGCAGATTTTTTGTTTCAAGCTCATACAAACCTGGGGTTAATACATCCGCTATTTGTCCTTCACTAACAAACACGGCGACCTGTGTTTCACGTACCGTTAGTTTTGCGCCAAATTTTATCTCATTACCATATCGCTCAAAACGATAGACCATTGTATCGGGGTCATCTTCTGTCCATTCGATAATATCAATGAATTCACCGAAAACTTTATCCCAAAGGCTCATCATATTGCTTTCCTCTCTCTTTTCGGATTCAGGTATTAACTAGATTGATTAGTCAGTGCTTTGGGTGCTTCAACATTGGCTTTATCAGCCTTTGCTTTTGCCGACATCAGTGCCTCACGCAATTCGCTTTCTAAGGTTTTTAACTCTGTTGCCGCTTCTGCACGCGCAGCTTTTCCTTCATCAGCAATTTTCAAGCTATCGTTAATGGTCGCAATTAAAGTCTCATTGGCTTTTTTGACAGACTCAATATCAAAAATACCACGCTCCATTTGTTTGCGTACTTCGACATTAGCTGAGCGCAAATTATCAGCATTGGATTCTAATAAATCATTGGTTAGGTCTGTCGCACTTTTAACCGTTTCTGCGGCATCACTCATGCGAAAAATAGTAACTGCTTGTGCGAGTTGGTTTTTCCACAAGGGAACCGTATTAATTAAGGTTGAATTGATTTTATTGATCAGTGTTTTATCATTTTCTTGCACTAAACGAATGCTTGGTAAACTTTGCATCGCGACTTGACGCGTTAAACGTAAATCATGTAAACGACGTTCTAAATCGTCGCGCGCACTGCGTAAATCACGTAATGCCTGTGCTGATAATAAATTTTCAGTATCTTCTTCTGCTACTTTTGCCAGCGCAGGAATATCAATATTATCTAAACGTGTAAGTTTCTCGTCACCTGCAGAAATATATAGTTCTAACTTATGAAAATAATCCAAGTTAGCTTCGTATAACTTATCTAAAGAGATAATATCGGTCAGTAGCTGTGTTTTTTGACCTTCCATTTTATCGGTAATACGGTTGATCTGCTTGCGAACATCTTCATATTCACTTAAAAAACGTACCACTGGTTTTGCTTTACCAAATAAGCGTGCAAAAAAGCCTAATTTTTTATTAGGATCAAGCTCATCAATATCAAAACCTTTAATTGCCACAACCATATCGTTTAATGCCGTACTTGCACTACCAAGGTCTTTATTACGCACACCTTCTAACATGCTTTCGGAGATGGTACTCATTTGCTCTTGGGCTTTACTACCAAAAAACAAAATACTGCCACGGTCATTCATATCAATTTCTTCAATCAGCGCATCTACTTCTTGCTTTTCTGCTGATTCTATTTCCTTATAAGCAACAATTTCTTGCGTCGTTATTTCCTTCGTGGGCGTTATTTCAGTTCCTGGAATAATGTCCGTCATCGTCTTGGTGGCAGTTGTTGTTTCGTTCGACATAGTTGTTACATCCTTAATTTGGTGGTTGTAGGAATTTAATCCTGAATCCATGAGGTCAATGCGGATTCAGCTTATATTCCTTCTTGTTTTAACTGTGTTTCCAATACTTCGATTTTCACATCAAGATCAAAGCGGTCATTTTCTTTTAATTTTTCATGCTGCTCATCAAAGGTTTTTTCAATACTATCTAATACACGCCTAAAGTTAGCATCAAGTGTCTCAGTAACCGCATTTTGGCGGTGTGTTTTTGCGTAACTCTCTGTGACGCGTTGCGTACCATCAAGGTAAACTTTAAGAAATTTATGCGCGCTATCTAAATCATTTGGATTCTCTTCAATCACTTTTAAAATACTACGTGCCTTTTTCACAATGCTTCGTATGTGTTTATCCAATGCTAAGTTGTGAATGTTTTTTTGTGCCGCTTCAATACCTGCAATTTTAATCTCAGCGGCCTCTAAAGCGTCAAAGACCTCATCAGCATTAACGCTTAACGAAATGCCACCTGTTTTATCTTTGCGTGGATCTAAACCATATGAGAAATAGAAACCTAACAAAGCAGCAACACCTAAAAGAACACTGTGAAGCATACTATAGTCTGTCGCAAATAAAGCGGTTAAACCTGTTGTAATAGCAAGAAAAAGCGCCGCTACTGTTTTAAAAGGCGTATTAGGAGCACGAGTAAAATGTCTTCTATGATACTTACCTTCTCGCTTAAAACCTTCCCTTGCTATCATCGCTACAATCATAAACCCTGCAAAAGCAGCCGCAGTGATAAGTGTATGAGACATCTCTCCACGAACTAATGAAATAATCGCAGCAATCAATAAAGGAGTCGGCAAAATAAAGAGTAAAAAACCTTTCAATCCATATTTAACTCTACTAATGGCTTTTGCTTCAGGCGTGTAGCGTTTTGCACTAGACATGATAATAGCCTTTAAAATTAGAGTGATTAAAAAGTATGGATTAATGCTTGGATTGAAACTAAAGCAATCGTGGCAAGAAGCAGTAGAAAGCCGATAACTTTCTTAAAAAAATAAGGCATATAAAGTACCTAGGGATAATATTAGAAAATATTTATTCCTGGATCCCTACGACGAAATAAAGATTCAGGGTAAAATAAATACGTTCTGTATTATATATAGCTAAAACAGCAATATATCAAGCCTATTACGACTAATAAGGCTGTTTAAAAATCATTCGACTAGCTGATATTATGACAATCTATATCTTTTTCTTGTCGCTCTACATCTAATAAAAAATCTTTAGGATTATCCAGATCAAAACGTAGCTTACCTATGCTACAAGTGTCTTTCAGTATATCGGTTGCTAAACGTGTGTTTTTTACAATTTGACGGCGTTGCCCTAAATC
>CAZQTJ010000103.1:0-4237 GCA_964596035.1 uncultured Cocleimonas sp.
AGAGAGATAGAAAGCCTAATGCTCTGAAGAAACAACAAGAACGATAGGATGATTAAAAATAACGCCCTCCTACATTCAATCACATCATAACACCAACTAAATAATGAAAATAATAAGTCAACAACAAGGTGTGTCGTTACTGGAAGTTTTAATATCCGTACTTGTACTATCCGTAGGCTTATTAGGTCTTGGAAAATTACAATTATTCTCACTTAAAGGAAGTAACGATGCTCACTTTCATACTGTTGCTAGTTTTCTAGCGGCAGACTTAGGCGATCGTATGCGTATTAACCCTGATGGGGTTGCTCTAGCAGGCTATGAAATAACAAGCTCAGAAAGCACTGCTCTTTGCTCTACAAGCACCCCTAAGCTTTGTATTGGTGCATCCTCTTGCTCAGCATCTGAACTAGCAACATTTGATCTTTACCAAATCTCATGCGGTGTAAAAAGTGGCTCCTATACGTCCTCTGGACTAAAACATTTATTACCATCGGCAACAATGAGCGTTGACTGTGGCGGAGCAACTTGTAACACCAACGTACAACATACAATTACCATAAGCTGGGAAGAAACAGATAACCATGATGAAGATGAGAATGGACAAATAAGAACATTAGTTTGGAGTATTTTACCATGAGGGCTAATTTATTAAAAAAGACAGGCTTCACTTTAATTGAGCTATTAATTTCAACAACCTTAGGAATTCTTATTATTTTAGGTTTAACGACCTTATATTTAACAAGTCAAAAAAATGATAGTACACGTGATGCTATTAGTAATATGGAGGCAAATGCACGTATTGCCCTCTCTAATTTACGGCAAACGATAGAACACGCTGGGTTTCCTTCTATTTATAATGTGCCATTAGAAAAACCCTTTCACTCCACAGCAGATGGAAATATTGATATAAATGCTAGATGTCGTGGTGGCAGCCAAAAATTAGTAAAACCTAGCTCCATTGCTACCAAAGCCACAAAAGATAATGATACAAAAGACTGGATTGTCGTTAAATACATGGCTGACAATGAAGATGATGCTAATAATGAGCTTATTGTAGACTGTACAGGCGCTAAAGTTTTACCTGAATGCAGTGCCGATCCTATTAATGGCATGTATAACTCAATGGATGCGGTTGTTTATAATGCTTTTTATATCGGCAGTAAAAATGCCTTGCTCTGCGCAGGCTCGCGTAACGCTATTCCTCAGCCTATTGCAGAAGATATTAGCAATATGCAGTTTTTATATGGCGTTAATAACAGCTCAGGCATGTCTTACCTAACAGCAACACAAGTAGAAGCTAACAATGCATGGGAAAATGTTATTAGCGTTCAAGTTGCCATACTAGCGCGCTCTTCTGAAAATATTTTAAGCAAAAAAGAAGAACGCTATTTCGTACTTCTTGATAAGACGGTAAGTAAAAATGACAAACGACTCTATCGTGTTTATACAACAACCATCAACCTACCTAACCGTAATAGAAGGGTGATATGAGTCAACAAAAACTAAAAGCCGCCACAAAAGAGCAGGGCGCAACACTTATCTCGGCTCTTTCTATTTTATTAGTACTAACAATCGTTGGTCTTGCTTCTGCTCGTATGTCAATTATTGATATTAAAGTTGCCAGCAATGAGGAACAGCAAATGATGTTATATCAAGAAGCTGAAAATGCACTAAGAACCATTACCACCCCAGAAAATCTCTACACGTGGATGGAAGCACAGAAAAGCGGCGGTGTTGGCATTGCAGATATTGTCACCTCTAAATTAAACGCTAAAACCGATATTACCGCACTCGATAGAGAATATGCCTGTGTTGGTAATGGAGGGGCTGTCAGTATTGGTCCAGAAGTGCCCGCTTGTAATTTATATGACTTTCATATTGACATTAAGAAAAAAGGTTTAGGTGCACGAGATATACACCATCGTGGAGTAGGTAAAGAAGCTCCACATAATGGTGGTAGTTATTAGTTTTTTAGATGATGATTGATGTATGTGAAATTATAAGAAATAATTTTCATTCCTATATTCAGTTGCAATTAATAAAAAACAAGTACTATAGAAGATATCTAACAATCTGAATTTCAACATATTTCATCCACTTTTTAGAAACTCCCTAAACGATTAAGATTCCATATTATGAAATTACCTATCATAACAACACTAACTCTTGTATTGTTTTTTCTTGGTTTTACTTTCGTAGAGGCAGAAATTTTTCAGTGGAAAGATGATACAGGCATTATTCATTACTCATCAACCCCCCCTAAACCTACAGAAAAAATATCTCATCTAAAGGGAAACATTCGTTTTACTGATAATAAGGCAATGGCTTATAAAAACCATCAAAAAGCAAAGTCATCGCCTGAAAAAGACAATAAAAAAGATATTCGCAGTAAAAAAAGAAAAAAACGTAACTATTGCAATGGACAGCGTAGAAGTTTGTTGTTATTAAAAACAAAGATCAGGCATCAAAAAAAGGGGAAAAGCACAACGCTTAGCTCAAAGCAACGTAAGAATAAAATACGATCATTAAAAGAGAGTATCCGTAGTCGCTGCTCTTCTGAAAATAGCAAAAAACATTTTGATGATGATCTATTTGACAAAACAGATTAACAGCAGCCTAAATTATCTAGGTAATTCCTAAATTCAGGATATCACTAAGGATTCAGGTTCAAAAATAAAAATAATTTTTACTCTACATTTTTAATGCATTTTTTAACGATGAAGGGTTACGTTTACAAACAGGTATTGCAATGCATACTTTTATTAAAAGCAATTTATTCTTTACTCTATTTTTCAGTATCTTCATATCGGTTACACAGGCCGATGATACAGAAATATTTTTCTCCCCCGAAGTTTCGAGGGTTAATCCGAATGTTTTATTTGTTTTAGATGTATCGGGTAGTATGGATGAAACTGTTGATGACGCTAGTGAACCAGAACTCAGGCATTATACCTTTGTAAAAAAAATCACAAACCCAAACGATGACGCTGAGGAAAAATTAAACAATGGAAACGAAGTAAGCTTGGGTAGTTCCGATTTAGAATTAGTCAAAGATGGTTCAAATAAGCAAATGATCGGCTTGCGTTTTAGAAATATTACCATTCCTAAAGACGCGACGATTACTAATGCAACGATTCAATTTCAAGTAGACGAAACAAAACCCTGCGATGGTAAAAAAGTTAGAATTTTCACACAAAGTAGCAATAACGCCTCAGAGTTTAATAGTAACAATAATAATCTAAGCAATAGAGGAAAATATACACCTGCCGTTAATTGGTTTCCAGAAAACTGGGATACGGTCGATGAGCGTGGAGTCAATCAAAAAACGCCAAACTTAAAAACCATTGTGCAAAAAGTTATCGACCGCTCAGGATGGAAAAAAGGTAATGCGATGGTTTTTTTAATGAAAGGAGGCAATGGAACAGCAAAGGGACAATGTACAGCAGAGTCCTACAATGGTGACAGCGATGCTGCTCCTGAATTAACCATTGAATACGATGCTCTAACGCCACCAAAGAACCGTTTGCAAGTCATGCAATCAGCATTAAAAACTGTGCTTGATAATGCACCCACTAATCTCAATGTGGGGCTAATGAACTATGGTGAAATTACAGAAAGTGATGAGAGCTTAGGAATAAAGTTTCCTGTTAAAAATATAGAAGATCTTGCTTTTCCTATTGTAAGCGAATCATTACCAATTAATGAATGGAATAATCGTGAATGGTGGCGTAGTAATATTCCAGAACCCTCAGAAACAGTTGTAGTACGAACCTATCTCTCACAAATTACCGATTGGTTTTGGAAAGACAACTGGTATGAAGAAAAATATGAAGATACTCCCGTTAGAGAGATGGATCATGTTGGTGCCACCCCGATTGTGGAAGCACTCTATGAAGCCGCTTTATATTTTAGAGGTGAGCCATTAGGTTGGGGGCACGGCGAAGCAGGATTCTGGGAAGATGGACGCGCACCCTCACACCCTGCCAGTTATGAAGGTGATGCTATAAAATGGGATGATGCAATCTGTAATGACACATGGACAAAATGGAAATGGGGCGGTGAAAATGAGCAAAATTCACACATAGATTTTGCTAATAATGAGCAGGATTGGATGAACTGCCCTGCTGATGCAAATAATCCTAGCGGTATAGGAAACTATGCCAATTGTGCAGGAACAGAAGTTTGCAATACCTATCAGGGCTGTCCTTCAGGTCATTGGGTCAGTGGTACAAGTGGG
>CAZQTJ010000103.1:4337-6740 GCA_964596035.1 uncultured Cocleimonas sp.
AAATTCGATGATACAAACTGCGCTAACAACCTAACACCCTTTGGTTATGCCAGTGGTGCATGTGGCTCTGAATTAACGCATTTTTTATCAAATAATGATCAAAGTTCAATTGATGGATTGCAGACAGTCGATACCTATGCCATTGGGTTTGGTTTAGGCGCAGAAGCCAATGCAAGTGCTTATTTACAAAGCTTAGTAACCACAACGGATGGTTATTTTGAAGCCGACGATGAAGAGAATCTATCAACAGCTTTTGGAAATATTTTGAGCAACGTAAGTGCAACCACCTCCGCCTATGCTTCACCTGGTTATACTGTCAACATGAGAAATACAACAGAAAATGAAGATTATATCTTTATTCCTGTCTTTGATAAAAAATTATCACCAAAGTGGCCTGGAAATCTTAAAAAATTCAAGTTAGTCAACACGACGGATGATGAAGGACGTGGATTGCGTAAAATTCAAGGCAAAAATAATTTAGATGCCGTTTCTGAGCTAGGAGAATTTAGTGATGATGCCCTTGATTATTGGTCAACATCAAATAATGCCAACCCAGATGGGTATTTTGTAGAAAAAGGAGGCGTAGCAGGTTTGCTTAACCCTGCCAATCGTAAACTTTATTCCGACCTTAGCTGTGCTTCTTACCCTTGCTCATTAATATCGAGTGCTAATCACTTAAAAGAAAGTAATGCCTCAGATAATGGGTCTATTAATAATACCGTTTTAGCAATAGACAGTGGAAAAGACGCTGTTTATCGTAAAAAATTAATTAAATTTATAATGGGTTATGACAGCGATAACAATGCTCGTAAACAGATGGGAGATATTCTTCATTCTGCACCGATTACCTTTACCTATAAAAAAGGGGCGGCAGATGGTACAGGTAAGGAGCAATATATTTTTGTTGCTACTAATGAAGGTTATTTGCATATTTTTGATACAAAAACAGGTGTCGAAAAATTTGCTTTTATGCCAAAAGCTTTGCTAAAAAATATCGAGACACAATACTTAGATAATGAAACAGGTGGACATCGTTATGGTATTGATGGACAACTTAGTCTTTGGCACAATGACGCAAACAAAAACCATGAAGTAGATAACAATGAAAAGGTTTATCTTTACTTTGGCTTGCGTCGTGGAGGACGTGCCTACTATGCCTTAGATATTTCAGACCTTAGCGCCCCATCATTAGCATGGAAAATAAGCAATGCAGATTCTGATTTTTCTAACCTCGGTTACACATGGTCGAAAGCACATCTTGCGAGCATCCGTAAAGCATCCGATAAAACACTTCTGAAAGTCGCTATTTTTACAGGTGGTTATGACATCAATCAAGATGACGAAGCGAATACTAAAACCAATGTAAATGCAAATTATGGCAATGACATATTTATTGTAAATGCAACAACGGGAAGTTTATTGTGGTCTTTACAATCATCCGCTGTCGATGGCGCAGCTAGTTTAGAGCACAGTATTCCTGGTGGCGTACGTATTCTCGACCTTAACCGTAACGGCGCTATTGATAGAATGTACTTTGCAGATACAGGTGGCAATATATGGCGCTTAGATTTAAACGAAGAGCTTAATGAAACCGATGAAAATAATAAATCGGTACTTATCAAATTAGCCTCTTTTGGTGGCACAGGTATTAATGCAAGAAAATTTTATAATGAACCTGATGTCTCCATGTTTAAACACAAAGGAAGGTCAGTCCTTGCACTTAGCATTGGAAGTGGTTACCGCGCTCACCCCATGAATAAAGAATTAAAAGATCACTTCTTTACCATCTTGGATAAAGCCACTTTTAGACGTATTAATATGGATACATTTTCTACTATTAATTTAAATGACACCGACATGGCAAAAGTTGCTGTAACAATTAACGCTGATGGTACTAAATCCCTTAACTACAACGCCTTAAATGAAACCGACCTCTTAGCCATTGGCAAAAGAGGTTGGTATGTTGATTTTGCCAGCACAGGCGAGAAAGTTCTAGCCAACGCCATTACCGTTGATGGAACCGTTTCCTTTACTACCTTTGTACCATCTGCTGAAGCATCTAGTGTCGGAGCAGTTGTTGACCTATGTTCAGCTCCATCAACACAAGGACGACTGTATGGCATGAATATTCTCACAGGGAAACCCACTTACGACTTAGACTGGAGTGGCGGTAGCCCCACCGAAACGGATGTTTTCACCACCGTATCATCTAATGAAATTCCTGGTGCGCCACAGCGTGTTTTTAACTCATTTGAATGTAGCGACGGACAATGTGAGCACACGGTCGATATACGTGTAGGTAAAAAACTCGTCCAATCATCTTCTTATGACCGAAGCTATCTTGAGTCTGTGTATTGGAGTGACCCTAACTAAGGCTACTCTCTAGGAGCTTGTCCGAGAATA
>CAZQTJ010000104.1:0-6726 GCA_964596035.1 uncultured Cocleimonas sp.
CTAGTCCTCTCTTTCACCTCTAGCTAACTATGCAATACGCCGACCTCAAGTCTCAACGTAAAAATAATATCGCATGGCGTTTACTCACTTCCCCTCATGCGCCTTTAATCGCCAGTTTTTTATACCAAGTTTTTATTCTCCCTAATCAACGCTCTCAGCCGTTTGATGTGTTGTGTTCTAAGCTAGATGATCTGTTATTTCACTTAAATCAGGGGGAAGATAAAGACCTGTTTCCCAAGTCGGCAGCCAGTTATTTAGATGATTGGGCGGGCGGTTCTAATGCTTTTATGCGTAAGTATTACGAGAAAGGCAACGATATTCCGCAGTTAGATTTAACCCCAGGCGCGGAGAAGGCGATTGAATGGCTGCAAACGCTACAGCCACGTCAATTTGTGGGCACGGAATCGCGCTTGCTGACCTTATATCGTCTGTTGCAAGAAATTGTACACAATACAGAGCAAGACCCTGAAGTACGCATTGCTGAGTTAGAACAGCAAAAGCACGACATTGATCAGAAAATAGCGTTGATTCGCTCAGGTGTGAGCGAAGATTTTGACAGTACCCGCATTAAAGAGCGTTGGTTTGAGGCGGAGGATACAGCGCGTAAATTACTGTCTGATTTTCGTCAAGTGGAGTACAACTTCCGCTCTCTCGACCAAGAAGTGCGTGAAATGATTACCCTAAGCGATAAAAATAAGGGTGATTTGCTGGATGAGATTTTTGATCAGCAAGACTATATTCACGACTCTGAGCAAGGCAAAAGTTTCTCTGCTTTCTGGGCGTTTTTAATGTCGCCCAATCGTCAAGAAGAGCTAGAACATCTCACCAGCACCGCATTAGAACAAGATGCACTTAAAGATATAGAAGATGCTAATTTCTTGCGCTATATCGGCTTTTCTTTGCTGGATGCAGGACAAAAAGTCTTTCAGACTAATGCCCAGCTAGTCGAGCAATTACGTAAGTATCTGGCAGATCAAGCATGGTTGGAAAACAAACGTATTTTGGAGATTGTCCGTAATGTTGAAAAATCAACCCTCGCCTTAAAGCATCAAGACACAGGCAGTTTACCGCGTGATTTTTTCCAAGTCGATCAAGCAAAAGTCGATGTTCATTTGATGATGGAACATCACCTGTTTTCTCCCAAACGTAAAATAAAATTAAGCCGTAAAACCATTGAAGAAGTCGATGCAGACGTAGATGTGTCTATTTTGTATGAACAACAATGGGTTGATGAAACCGCATTGCGTAAAAATATCCGTAAATTATTGCAGACCAAACAGCAGATCAGCCTAAGCGAAGTGTTAGCAATCTACCCTTTAAAACAAGGTTTAGCCGAGCTAGTAGGGTATCTTAATATCGCCACTAAACGTAAACATACAGTGATTGATGAGTCGGTAAGCGAGCAACTTGTGTTTGATAAAGAAATGGTAGGCAACAAACACGCCTCTTCTACAGAACATAAGCTATTAAATGTCTCGCAACGGGTGGCTCAAATTCCTAAAATTATCTTTAGTCGGTGAGAAAATGAGTAATAAAAATGAGCGATAAAAAAGCAAGTTAGAATCGGAAAGTTATTTCATGCTCGTTCCTAAGCTTTGGAAAGGAAGGTATTTTTATGAAAAATCAATTATCTAAAAGTGTTGAACCCCTTTCGGAAAATTTTTACGATGAAATCCGTCGCCTTGTCCAATCAGCTAAAAATAAGGTCTATGCGCGTGTTAATCACGTCATGGTTGAAGCTTATTGGCTTATTGGAAAGCGAATAGTAGAAGAAGAGCAACAAGGGAATGCTAAGGCAAAATATGGGAAGGCATTACTGAAAAATTTATCCATAGTGCTAAATAATGAATTTTCTAAAGGCTTTGATGTTAGAAACTTACAGAATATGCGAAAGTTTTATCAAACATTTCCAAAATGGAACGCACTGCGTACCGAATTGAGTTGGACACATTATCGAGCTTTAATTCGTATTAAAGATAGCAAAGCACGTCTTTGGTATATGCAAGAAGCGATAACACAACATTGGTCTGCTAGAGCATTAGAACGACAGATTAGTGTACTTTATTACGAGCGCTTACTCTCTAGCAAAGATCCCGAACCCGTTACAGCAGAAGCCAAGCAAAAAACCAAACAACTGAGTAACGCTAAGCAAAACTATTTACGAGACCCTTACATTTTTGATTTTCTTGATATTCCCTATCAGTCGCTATTAGAAAGTAATGTTGAGCAATCACTGATTGATAACTTACAAAAATTCTTACTTGAATTAGGCAAGGGCTTTGCTTTTGTCGAACGCCAAAAACGTATTAGCACCAAAGATCAAGATTTTTATATAGACTTGGTTTTTTACAACTTCAAATTGAAATGCTTTCTCCTTGTTGATTTGAAAATAGGCAAGTTAGCCCATCAAGATGTCGGACAAATGGACACCTATGTGCGTATCTTTGACCAGCTCCTCAAAGAAGATAATGACAACCCTACTATCGGTTTAATCCTTTGCAGTGAAAAAAGCGAAGCTGTCGCTAAATACTCCGTCTTAGCTGACAATCAACAACTCTTTGCCTCGAAATACCTACCATTTTTACCGAGTGAAGAAGAGTTGCGGAAAGAATTAGAGCGAGAACGTGGTTTATTATCTGAGAGTGAATAATGTAAATTTTTTTTAAATCCCGTGCTACACCAATATCTTACGCCCTGTTATCCGCATTGACTTCACGGATTCAGGTTAGAATCAAGAAATTTTTGAGAAAAAATATGTCAGAAGAAACAATCCTAAAAAAACAAGATAGTGAATTGCCCGCCATTTTAGTGCAACTGCTTAAAGGTGTTATCTACGATGACCGTCATGCTAAATTGTGGCTTTCTTTACTGCAATTACAAGCGGCGGTGCGGGACTATTTTCGTGTGCTGGGCTTGGAGTTGTATCTTGATGAGGCGGAAGGTTATGCCTTTTTAAAGCAACAAGTGATTGATGAGGATAATACTGAGCAGCTTGCTGTGCCACGTCTTATCCCGCAACGTAGTTTGACTTTTCCTGTGAGTTTATTGCTAGTGATGTTACGCAAACGCCTTGCGGAAGAAGATGCAATGGGGGGTGCAACACGGGTGATTTTAACACGCGAGCAAGTCATCGATATGATGTTGTTGTTTATGCCTGAACAAAAAAATGAGGCGCGTTTGAATGACCAGATTAACACCGCCATTAATCGCGCCATTGATTATGGTTTTCTGCGTAAACTCAGCCAAACTAACGGCAATACCTTAGAAATTCGTCGTATTTTAAAAGCCTTTGTGGACGCGCAATGGCTAGATGAGTTTCAGCAACATTTGGATGCTTACCAACAACATGCCATCGCACAGGAAGAAAAATGACACAGCAAGCCTCTCTCGATTTAAGCACGCAACTTGCGACAGGGTTTCGACTTCACCGCATGGAACTCTACAATTGGGGAACCTTTCACGAAAGCGTTTGGCAGATTAATCCTGAAGGTAGTAATTCGTTATTAACAGGGGATATTGGCTCGGGGAAGTCTACCGTGGTTGATGCTATGACGACTTTGCTCGTGCCATCGCAAAAAATCACCTTCAATAAAGCAGCGGGGGCGGAGTCAAAAGAGCGGAATCTTAACTCCTATGTGCGTGGTGCATATAAAAGTGAAAAAAGCGAGCTAACGCAAAGCTCTAAAGCCGTGACCTTGCGCGACGAAACTGCCTACACGGTATTATTGGCGTGGTTTTATAACCCCGATATAAAACAAGGCATGACCTTAGCGCAGGTGTTTTGGCTAAAAGAAGGCAATCATAACCCTGAGCGTTTTTATCTAACCTCGGAAAAGCCGTTAAATATCAAACAACATTTTAGTAATTTTGCCGATATTAACACCTTAAAACGCCGCTTACGGGCGCGCGCTACGGTACAACTCAGCACCACCTTTAGAGAATATTCGACAATCTTTCGTCGTCATTTTGGCATTCAATCAGAACAGGCATTAGATTTATTTTATCAAACAGTGTCGATGAAATCGGTGGGTAATCTCACGGAGTTTGTGCGTTTGCACATGCTTGAAAAAAATGATGTCGAGTCGCAACTGGATAATTTACTGCGTGGCTTTGATAATCTTAACCGTCTGCATGAGGCGGTGCTAAAAGCGCGTCAACAAATTGAACAGCTCACGCCTTTAACCGCAGGTTTGAATCAATTTGAAGTATTGCAAGTGAGTATCGAGGCTTTACGCAATGCACGCGCCGCACTTGGCAGTTGGTTTGCTCGTTTTCAGACCGAGCTATTGCACACGCAAATTGAGAAACTGGCACAGCAAAGCCAGAAATTGGTGCATCAACTCGAAAAAATCACGCTCAGTATTGAGAATTTGCGTCATAAAGAAAATGATTTACGTGCCAATATCGAAGACAAAGGCGGGCGACGTTTACGTGAAATTGAGCGCGAGGTGCAACAGTTACAACGTGAAGTAGAGCGTTGTAAACGTCAATATGCCGACTACGATAAAGCCTGTCAGCCTTTAAGCTTGCCCAGTCAATTAGATGAAACACAGTTTTATCAAAACAATCAACAACTCGAAGGCTTAGCGAAACAGCATGAGGCTAAGGAAAAATCACTACAACAACAGCGTGATAAAAATGCCATTACGCTGAGTCTACAACGCCAAGATCATGAAAAATTAGAGCAGGAAATCAGCTCATTAAAACAGCGTAAATCAAATATTCCGTTGCGTAATTTATCCATTCGTCAAGGCTTGCTCGATACCTTAAATCTACCAGAAGAAGACTTGCCTTTTATTGGTGAGTTGCTACAAGTTGACGAGCAACATGCGGTATGGGAGGGCGCAATAGAGCGGGTGTTGCATAATTATGGTTTGAGCTTATTAGTGCCAGAACGCCTCTACGATCGGGTCAGTCAGTACGTGGAACAAACACATTTAAAAGGGCGTTTGGTGTATTTTCGTATTGATGATAAACAGGCGTTGAATCCTGTCAGTTTAGAGACCGATTCCTTAGCAGAGAAAATCCGCATAAAGCCTGATAGCGAATTTTATGATTGGCTAGAAAACTCGCTGGCGAATCGTTTTAATTATCACTGTGCAAAAAATATGGACGATTTTCGTCGTCACAGCTATGCCATCACTAAAAATGGGCAGATAAAAGCAGGTAGACAGCGCCACGAAAAGGATGATCGTTATAATATTCATGATCGTAGTCGTTATATTTTAGGCTGGAGCAATGTCGAAAAGTTAAAAGTCTTAGAGAGCCAAGCCACAGAGCTAGAACAGCAGATCCATCAGCTTTCCATGCAACTCGCAGGGCTGGAAATGAAGCAAAGAATCTTGCGTACTAAAGCCAATGCCTTGCACGATTTACAAAAAATAAATCAATTTTCAGAGATTGATTGGCAAAGTCCGACACTGGCTATCGAGGCATTACATCAAGAGCAAAAAGACATTGAAAGCAGCTCCGATGTGTTGCAAAAACTGCAAATGCTACTGCAACAAGCCATTGATGAGCGCAAACAGCAGGAGCTAAAAGAGAAAAAAGGCTTTACTGAGCAGGGAAATTTAGCCTCTAAATTACAAAATGCTCAGGACGATTTAAAAGCAGCGCAAGTGTTGGTCAGTGAAATTAGCGATGTGGCAATGCAAACGCACGAGCCGTTATTGCAACAATGGCGTGAGAAAGCACTGGGCGAGACGGTGTTTAATCTGCGTAATTTGGATAAAAATCAGCGCGAAATGCGTGAGGCGATGAATACCTCGATTAGTAACGATACCGCCAAATTAAATACCCTGACGCAACGTATCGTGCAACAAATGCAAGACTACAAGCGCAATTATCCCGCAGAAACCTCGGAAGTCGATGCGCGTATTGATGGCGGACGCGAATATGTGCAAATGCTGGAGGTGTTGCAATCCGAAGATTTACCGCGTCACGAAGCCACCTTTAAGAAAATGCTTAATGAGCAGACCATTCAAGGCGTGGTCATGTTTCAAAGTCAGCTCGAAAAAGAACGTCGCCAAATTGAAGATAAAATCAACGCCATTAATCAATCACTACAACAAATTGAATACAGCACAGGCACGTATATCACCTTACTGGCAAACCTTGCTTTAGACGTGGATGTGCGCGATTTTCGTAGTGAATTAAAAGTGATTTTAAGTAATACGCTCGATAGCGATGACCTCTATACCGAAGACCGTTTCTTACAAGTAAAAAGCATTATGGAACGCTTTAAAGGACGCGAAGGACAAGTCGAGCAAGACCGCCGTTGGATGAAAAAAGTCACCGATGTTCGTAACTGGTACAACTTCTCTGCGAGTGAACGCTGGCGCGAAAACGATGAAGAAAAAGAATTCTACAGCGACTCGGCAGGTAAATCAGGCGGACAAAAAGAGAAGCTTGCCTATACCATTCTAGCCTCGGCACTCGCCTATCAATTTGGCTTAGAATCAAGCGATAACAATGCCCGCTCCTTCCGCTTTGTGGTCATCGACGAAGCCTTTGGTAAAGGCTCGGACGAATCCACCCGCTACGCTTTAGAGCTGTTTCGCAAGCTGAATTTGCAGTTATTGATCGTCACGCCATTGCAAAAAATCCATGTAATTGAAGATTATATTAATGCGGTACACTTTGTACATAATCGTGAAGGAAAATTCTCGATGCTAAGGAACTTGAGCATTGAAGAGTATCGGGAAGAGAAGGCTAAGGTGAGTGGTG
>CAZQTJ010000105.1:0-6710 GCA_964596035.1 uncultured Cocleimonas sp.
CGAATATTGGCATCATCCATTAAGACAGTAGAGAGATTATTCATGTTGGCTCTCTTGGAGCAAGTCGCCATAATACATGCGCTATCGCAACAACAACGCCCGCCTGATTTTTAATTTCGGTATGTACCAACACATCAATCGGTTTTTGAATATTACTAGGTGGTTCTGCCATGCTTGTAGCTGTTAAATACCCGCGTGCTTTTTTTCTATACTCCATTTCGATATGCGTAACAATGGCTTTAGTCGATGCAGGTAATGCCGAAAGCATCGCTAAACCACTGGCAAGCTCACCTAAATTAGCCAATGCTATCGCGTGGATACAATCTAAATGGTTTCTAAGGTTTCGACGGTCTTTCATGCCCACGTCAACAAAACCAGGACTCAGTTGCCTTACTTCAGGAGCAATAGATCCAGAATAAGGGACAGCACGCGCTAATAAACGATTGAATAACCAACGACCAGAAGCATGACGACCTAAGCGGTTCCACAAGATTAATAATCGTTGTTCCGCAGGTATTGACTGTGTTTCTGCGTTATTTATCTCACGTTTCATAAGCTATACCGCTATAATTAATTTAATTACCCATATAAAGTATATTATATATACGAGTATAGTCGCTAAATCGTTGCACTTTCAATCCATGTTGTTCTGTCGTCTATTCAAGAGGCTTTAATATGATGAATTTAAGAAAAAAAACCTACCAAATATTAGAGCAGCAAGGCGGTGGAAAACTAGGTTTTACGATCAATTTATTTTTTATTTTACTCATTATCAGCAGTGTGATTGCGGTTATCTTAGAGTCTGATAAAAACTTAGCTGAAAGCTATAAAAATGCATTTAATATTTTTGAGCGATTTGCCTTTAGCTTTTTTATTCTTGATTATGGTTTACGCGTATGGATGGTTCCCGAAGGCAATATAGATAAGGATGCAAGCAATTTAAAAGTTCGCCTACATTATATAGTTAGCCCAATGGCGATTATTGATTTACTCGCCATTTTACCCTTTTTTTTGGGCTTTTTTATCACCGATGATTTACTTATTTTACGATCCCTACGCCTGATTCGCGCCCTCAAACTCACACGCTATGCAGGTTCTATGGATATTTTATTGTCCGTCTTAAAATATGAAGCAAGCACTTTTTTCTCTGCCTTTTTCATTTTGGGAGTCATCATTATTCTTGCCGCAACGGGTATGCACATCATCGAGGGAGAAATTCAACCAGAAGCCTTTGGCAGTATTCCAAAAGCACTATGGTGGGCAACCGTTACCTTAACCACGGTTGGTTATGGTGATGTTATTCCCATTACCGCTCTTGGTAAGTTTTTAGGTGGTTTTATCGCCGTATCGGGCATTACCATGGCGGCATTACCTGCTGGCATTATGGCATCGGGCTTTACGGCAGAGATAAACCGCCGTAGGGAGACATTTCAACTAGAAGTGTATAAGTGCTTAGAAGACAACCTTCTTTCTATTGATGAGTTGAAAAAACTAGACATTTTACGTCATAAATTAAGCCTGAGTCATCGTGATGCTCGTTTAATTATTGATGAGATAAACCAAGCAACCCGCTTTGAAACTTTGTCCCAATGCCCTCACTGCAAGTCTGCATTTCATATCAACCATCCTGCTGGTGAAGTCTTTGTAAAAATAAAAGAGGCTGAATAGTTACAAACAGAATAACTCAACGCTACTCTTTCAATATTAATACCCCCTTAATTTGTTTCTGTCACAAAACTGTCATATTTGCCACATACACTAAGTCCATACTGAAAAATCAAACTAACTTAAGGACTTAAATTATGAAAAAACTTTCTCTCATGATAGCGCTTGGGCTTAGCACTATCGCAAGCTCTACATTTGCACAATCTCGTGACCATATTGATATTGTGGGTTCATCGACAGTTTATCCTTTTTCAACCGTTGTGGCAGAAACCTACGGCAAGAAAACGGGCAAAAAAACACCTAAGATTGAATCAACAGGTACAGGCGGCGGAATGAAGTTGTTTTGTGCGGGTAATGGTATTGATACACCTGATATTACCAATGCTTCTCGACGTATTAAACAAAGTGAATTTGATAAGTGCCAGAAGAATGGCGTTAAGGATATTGTAGAAGTACAAATTGGTTTTGATGGTATTGCCATTGCCAATTCTAAAAAGTCTGCGCCGATGAAACTATCACGCAAAGACCTTTTCTTGGCATTGGCAAAGCATGTTCCTGCCAAAGATGGCAGTGACAAGCTCATTGAAAACCCCTACAAAACTTGGAAAGATGTTAATCCTGCATTGCCTAACACTAAAATTGAAGTGTTAGGTCCACCACCAACCTCTGGCACGCGTGATGCTTTTGCCGAGCTTGCAATGGAAGGCGGATGTAAAACCTTTGACTTTATCAAAGCGATGAAAAAATCGAACAAAAAAGAGTACAAAATTACTTGTCACTCAATACGTGAAGATGGCATGTACATTGAAGCTGGCGAGAACGATAATTTAATTGTCGAAAAGTTACAGAAGAATCCTAAAGCGGTCGGTGTGTTTGGGTTTAGTTTCCTTGATCAAAACTCAGACAAGGTACAAGGCGCAGTTATTGATGGTAAAGAACTATCTTTTGAATCCATTGCTGATGGCACTTACCCTATCTCTCGTCCACTTTATTTCTATGTGAAAAAATCGCATATTGGTAAAGTACCTGGTATTGAGGCGTACCTAAAGGAGTTTACTAGCGAAGCTGCTTGGGGCGATGAGGGTTATTTAACGGACAAAGGTTTAATCCCTCTGTCAAAAGAAAAACGTAGTGAAATGGCGGCATCGGCTAAAGCTTTAACGCCTTTATCGCTATAAATTTAGACTGCTCCAAAAAATAAACGGTTGGATAGTGCAAGCTATCCAGCTTTTATTATTTGTTTTTTATGGACTGGGTCGTCCAGAGCTTTTACAAAGTAGACGTTGGATTTATTCTTCAGTCCAAAAGGATGTCAATCATTGCTGATATAAGTCCTCCATAAGCTCCCGTCATCTTTGCGAAATACCTCTGCTGATAAGGAACACAATGGATGTGTCCAATAATGACGGTCCAGACCATAAAAAATAAACCCAAATCCGTGAGACTAAGGCGGATTCAGGATAAAATCCCACCTATTTTCATTTTCAGGATTCCAAATAAATGCCAATAAAATTTCTACTGCTTACCCTACTGGCGTTGCTATTATTTAGCTACGTTATTGGGCGTAAACGATCACTTGCTTTAAAAGCAAATAACCGTGGTACTCAACACGCACTGCATTCACTGCCAAAGTATTATGGTTTTTTAGTGGCGCTATGGGCTGGCATACCTGCCTTAGTTATTTTATTACTCTGGGCGACATTTGATACCTCTATCATCACCTCCCTGACGATTGCTCAATTACCAGTAGAAACACAGCAATTATCCAGCGATGATCTTGGCTTGTTAATGAATGAGGTGAAAAATCTTAGCCAATCGGCATCACTTGGCGATGCAACAACAGATGCTGAGATGCTTATCAAGCAGACCGCCGCGAATAATTTTAATCACTTAAATAGCATTAATAGCCTCGCAAAAACAGTGGTGGTATTGGTCATTGCGTTGATTGGCTTGGTGCTAGGTTTACGCTATATACGCGCAGAGACTCGCGCACGTAATCATGTCGAATCTGCCATTAAACTATTGATGATGGCGTGTGCCTCTATCGCCATATTAACCACTTTCGGCATTATTTTTTCGGTCTTATTTGAATCCCTACACTTCTTTAAAACTATTCCTGTGACGGATTTTTTATTCGGTACAACATGGAGTCCACAAACAGCCATTAGGGCAGACCAAGTGGGGAGTTCGGGTAGCTTTGGTGCGGTGCCATTATTTGTTGGTACATTATTGATCGCCTCCATCGCCTTAATCGTTGCCGTTCCTTTGGGTTTAATGTCGGCCATTTATTTATCAGAATATGCTAGCGCAAAATTTCGTACCGTTGTTAAACCCATATTAGAAATATTAGCGGGTATCCCTACCGTTGTTTATGGCTTTTTTGCCGCTTTAACCGTTGCACCTTTTATTCGTGATGTCGGTGAATCTATTGGCTTTAACCCTTCTTCGGAAAGTGCCTTAGCCGCAGGTTTAGTCATGGGTGTTATGATTATTCCTTTCGTATCTTCTCTGTCTGATGACGTGCTTTCTGCCGTTCCGCAAGCCATGCGTGATGGCTCTTATGCAATGGGCGCAACTCAATCAGAAACCATCACAAAAGTGGTTATTCCCGCCGCCCTCCCTGGTATTGTGGGTGGCGTATTACTTGCTGCCTCGCGCGCGATTGGCGAGACCATGATTGTGGTGATGGCAGCAGGACTTGCCGCCAATCTTACCGTCAATCCGATGGAAGCGGTCACCACCGTCACCGTACAAATTGTGACGCTATTAACAGGTGACCAAGAGTTTGACAGCCCTAAAACCCTCGCCGCCTTTGCGCTTGGTTTAGGCTTATTTTTAGTGACATTGATCCTTAATATTATTTCTTTGCACATCGTGCGTAAATATCGAGAGCAATACGAATGAACCACGCGAATACCGATAAAATTAAAGCCAACCTAAAAAAACGTTACGCAAAAGAAAAGCGTTTTCGTTTTTATGGCTTCGCCTCCATTGCTATCAGTTTTCTTTTCTTGTTGGTATTACTGATTAATATCAGCCTAAAAGGATACCCCGCTTTTCAGCAAAGCTATGTAAAACTGGATATTAATATCAGTGCAGACACCTTAGGGCTAGATAAAAACAGTCCGCATGATGCGCTTTTTTCTGCTGATTATGGTGTGTTAGTCAACAACACCCTGAAAGAGATGTTTCCCGAGGTAAAAGGACGCAAACAAAAACGTGCTTTAAAAAAGTTAGTCAGTAACTCCGCCGCTTATGATCTGCGCGATGCCGTCGTTGCAAACCCTAGCCTTATTGGCACCACGCAAAGCTTTTGGTTTTTAGCCAAAGATGATGTCGATGTTTATATGAAAGGCAATATTGACCGTCATTTGCCAGAGTCCGAACGCCGTATTAAAGATTTTCAGCTGGCTTGGATCGACAAACTAGAACAAGAAGGTCGCCTCGAAAAGCGTTTCAATACAGGCTTCTTTAGTTTTGGTGATTCCAGAGAGCCAGAGCAAGCAGGCATCAAAGGGGCAATAGTCGGCTCCTTACTCACCATGCTAGTCACCCTGCTCCTCTCCTTTCCAATAGCCGTGGGGGCAGCGGTTTACTTAGAAGAGTTTGCGCCTAAAAATAACCGCTGGGTTGATATTATCGAGATCAATATCAACAACCTTGCCGCCGTACCCTCCATTGTCTTCGGACTATTAGGTTTAGCGGTATTTATCGGCTTCTTTGGTGTACCACGTTCAGCCCCTCTCGTGGGTGGATTGGTACTCACCTTAATGACCTTGCCGACCATTATTATCGCCAGTCGCGCAGCAATTAAGTCAGTGCCTCCCTCAATACGAGAAGCCGCTTATGGCTTAGGTGCATCGCGGGTACAAACCACCTTTCATCACACGATTCCTTTAGCCATGCCAGGCATTTTAACAGGAACTATTATCGGTATGGCGCAAGCCTTAGGTGAAACCGCCCCCCTCTTGATGATAGGCATGGTGGCGTTTGTTGCCGATATACCGCAAGGGGTTACAGACCCTTCAACGGTATTACCCGTACAAATATTTCTCTGGTCAGATAGCCCAGAACGCGCTTTCACAGAGAGAACATCCGCCGCTATTATGGTCTTAATCGGCTTTTTAATCGCCATGAATTTTCTTGCCGTTTTACTGCGTAAAAAGTTTGAGAAAAAGTGGTAAACCCCGCCTGTCTTGTCCAATCAATAATGAGTAAAAATTTATGAATGATGCAATAAAAAGCCGTGATGAATTTGATATTGAAATCAATGGCACAGTAGGTAAACCTTTTTCAGACAATCCTAAATTTACAACACGTCATGTCGATGTTTTTTATGCTGAGAAACAAGCTATTTTTGATATTGATCTCGACGTGGGGAAAAACGAAATTCTCGCTATGATAGGCCCATCTGGGTGTGGTAAGTCAACTTATTTACGCTCTCTTAATCGCATGAATGACACTATTCCTATCTGTAAAGTAACAGGCGACATAAAACTTGACGGTGAAGATATTTACAGCAAACAGCAAGACCCTGTCTTACTTCGCGCGCGCGTGGGTATGGTGTTTCAAAAACCCAACCCCTTCCCTAAATCCATCTACGACAATGTTGCCTATGGCGCACGTTTACATGGTCTCACATCCAGTAAAACAGAGCTTGATGATTTAGTCGAAAAAAGTTTAATCCGCGCGGGTCTATTCAAAGAAGTAAAAGATGACTTACACAAAGCAGGTACAGGGCTATCAGGCGGTCAACAACAACGCTTATGTATTGCTCGCACCATCGCGGTTGACCCTGAAGTGATCCTTATGGATGAGCCAACCTCGGCATTAGACCCAATTGCAACCGCGTTAATCGAAGAGTTAATGATAGAGCTAAGTTCTAAATATACCATCGCGATTGTTACCCACTCGATGCAACAAGCGGCGCGTGTATCACAACGAACCGCTTATTTTCATATGGGTAAATTAGTCGAAGTCAATGATACCGACACCGTTTTTACCAACCCAGCACATCAACTGACAGAAAACTATATTACAGGTCG
>CAZQTJ010000106.1:0-6685 GCA_964596035.1 uncultured Cocleimonas sp.
AATAAAAATTCTGCGTTATAAGATCGGGAACTTATTTCGTGCTCATTCCTAAAGCAGTTATAGTTTTTTAACTACATCCCTTCGGACGTGGTAAACCTGCAATTTTATTTGCCGATTTAATTAAACCACCTTTTGGGAATAGAGAAAATATATATTTATTTGATGAACGATCTTTACCAAATTTTGCTTTCATTGCTTTCATGAATTTACGTGGCTCTGCTACTTGACCGTTTTCTTCGAACATTTCACGTGTCAGGTTGATAATATCCCAGCTTTCGTCTGTTAGTTCGCATTGCTCAACGTCTGCTGCTATTTTCTTTGCAATCTCTTCTGTCCACTCAGAAAGATCTTCTAGCCAACCTGCTTCACTTAACTGGATTGTTTTGCCGTCTACTTCGATTTCCATTTTTAATTCACCCTGAGTTTATAAATTATATATTTTCGAGAATACCACCTCGTAAAGGCTAATAATAGAACCCTTATTGACAATACGGTCAACTACTAAGAGATATGGGCGTTGTATTTGGATAATGATTTATTTCCAGCTCCCTAAGTTCAAGTTTCTGCTTTATCTTGCTATTTTTCAATGACTTTTGTGTCTGCCACTAGAATCCATTTTTCAACTATTTTCACCCCCATAAAGCGAATGAGATACCACTGTTTACTTGCTTCAGTCCTTTCTTCTAGTACGGTAAATTTATCTCCCTTGATTAAGTATTGTTTGCTAATGCTTTTCTCTTTAGGCGAATTATAAAGCCATGCTTTTTTTACGCTAACCTCTCGTTCTTTTTTTTCTGACTCGTTTGATTTTTCATCTTCTAGATCTTTCGTTACGTTTTTTGCTTTATGGATATTTATCCACACACCTTGCTGACGCGCTTGCATTTGACCATCGTACATTGCCTCTGCACTGATCGCAGGAAGGTAGTAATGTCCTCGATAAGAAGCGTTGATTAAGATTCTAAAGGTTTTTGTCTGTTTTGCTTCTAAGCCAAAATAGGTGTAAACCCTATCATCTCTAACATCCTGATAATCAAATTGATTAATAATTTTATGTCCGCTGTTTTTATCGCTTTTTAAATGGTAGTTGGCATTATGAATTTCCCAACCTGCGGCAATAGGTAAAGTTAAAGCAATATTATCAACCTTTTTGTTGGTGGTATTACTGACATTAACCGTCACCGCTATATCACTACCCTGAATTACATTCGCGTTTTCTTGAAGATTTAACGTTTTTGAGTCCACAATATTGGTATAAACGGTCTCAAGTTTTAAGCCTTTATTTAGCGACTGTTCATCACCAGCATCAGGTATTCCGCGAGAAATAACACTGGCAAAGAGTTTGCTTCCACTGCTGTTTAATACCTCTAAAGTAGCTCCTTTTTTCTCTGTTTTACCTAATGACTGTTGAAAGAAAGGTGTATTGCTGTTGATTTCTCTGCTTTCTTTGTCGTTGAGAGTAAAGTTTGCAGTAAAGTGACTGGTATCTCCTGCTAAATAGCGCGACACGCCCATTAATGCTAACGATAAACCTTGCGTGCTTTGGAAAGCATCACGATTAAGCTCTGCTGATATTTTCTCTAAAAAGAGATTCGCATCCTGCTTTTTATTTAAAGCGACAAGATTAGATAGTTGTAATCCTAAGTCGCCTAGCTTTGAGCTGAATGTTTCAGGTGTATTGATGCTTCTTTGATTGTTGCTTGCGACTAAGCCTTCAACTACCTTTTTTGCCGCAGCGGGTTGCCCTGCGACTTGATAAGCCGATGCCAACATCCAGCGCGCTTTCTGGCTCATTTTTCCTGACTCTCGCAAGCGGTTCATTGCGCCCATTTGTGGTTTGCTAGCGAGCGCTAACACATAAAGTCGATAGGCTTGGGTTTGTGCATAGCTATGACTACCTGCCAACCAGCGTTGCGCGGCATCTGCTTGGTAGGTGAGCCAATCAGAAAGTAACTCTGCGGGTAGAAGATAGCCCAGTTTTTGTGCTTCAACTAAAAAATGTCCTGCGTAGATGCTTGCCCACTCATTACTATCATTGCCATTTGGCCAGTAACTAAAATTACCTGAGGCAAGCTGAAAGCCTTTTAAACGATCAATAGCACGCTTAATATGATGCTCAACTTTCTTTTGTTGTTCATCATTTAAGTGCATGATTTTTGATAGATAAAGCTGAGGGAACACCGATGAGGTGGTTTGCTCTAAACAACCGTGAGGATAACGTAGCAAATAACCAAGGTGCTTCTCCATATTTAAAGAAGGCACGGATGACAGCTCTAATGTCGCTTGGTTACTGCCGTCGATTCCATGAGCGCCAACTTGTTGTATCCACCTTTCACTAGGTTCAATCACACTGGTCACAACGCGCGTTGTTTCTTGATTTGCTTGGCGTATATCAATATAAATCTCAGCAGTGGTTTTATGCTTGCCACTGGTGGCGATAAATTGCACTCGTCCTTTGCCTGATTTGTTGTTAGTTTTCAGGCGTAGTATTCCCAGCTTTTCACCTGTTTTTTCAAATTTGATATGCGTGCTTTGTTCGCCGACGACAGTAAAAAAGTCATCCGCAATCATTTCAAGTTTTACGTCTTTGATCGACTCCTCGGTAGCAAATAATGAAACAGGAATACTCACCTCTTCATTTGGCCCTAAGACACGCGGCATGGTGGCTTGCATAATGAGGGGTTGGCGCACAAAGATAGATTGACTTGCTTTACCATAAGCGCCTTTTTCTCCTGCGACGAGCATTGCGCGCACTGCACCAATATAGGGCGGTAGCGTAATCTCATGCTGTGCTGTTTTACCTGCTGCTAAGTGAAACGGGCCAAGCACTTTAACGATAGGCGGGAAACGACGTTTTTTATCACTGTCATTATCAATCTTAGCCTCATCACTGCCACCGAGTGCAATCATTTTGCCTAAGTTGCCACTATATGCACCGATAACTTGGTCGTATAAGTCCCATGTTTTAATACCCAGTGCTTCTTTGCGATAAAAATGTTGATGTAGATCGGGCGTTTTAAAACTGGTTAATCCCAATAAACCTTCATCGACAACCGCTAGGGTATAGCTCATCGCTTTGCCATTTTCTTCACTAACAGTAATGGTTTGTGTCGAATTAGGTTTCCATTCTTTATCTGCTTTTATGATGGGTTTTAGATAAGTGTTAGGGTCAGCGACTTCTAATGGAATGATACCGTAGAGACGCAGTGGTCTATCATTATCTTTGCCTTTGTGTGGCTGTAACAAGGTAATGTGTACATAGACATTCGGTGACATTTCTTTGCTAATGGGAAGCTCGAATTTACTCCGCTCACCTGTAAATTCAATCCATTCTTGCTTTAGTATACGACTGCCTGTTTCGACGCTGAGTAAGGCGCGCCCCTTAGCCGTTTTAGGTAGTTTTATCGTCGCCGTTTCGCCAACAACATAGGCAGGTTTGTCTGCAAAAATATTTAAACGACTGGCAGAACCACTGCCTTCTTCTTGTGCGCGTCCTGCCCAGCCTGGCCAGTCGATATATACCGTTTTACCTGTGCAGTGTCCGCCATCAAGATCACAAGCACGTACTAGATAGCGTCCCCACTCTGGGTATTTAATTTCAAATTGCCATACGCCATAACCATCTGTGGTACTGATAATGTCTTGCTGAAGTTTGCTGTGATGCTGACTATCATCATATTCAGCTAATGATTCTGATGATTTATCCCACCACCATTTCCAGTTAATTTTATACAGTGTGACTTGTATCTTTTTCTTGGAAACAGGCTTGCCGTCGGCATTAATACTGGCGATACGAACCGTATGTTTTTTATCGGTCAGCAACATGCCACGCGCTTCGTCACCCTTAGGTAGCTTAATGCCAATGTATTCTTTATAAGGATGATAATCGAGAGAGGTGCGATTGATGCTAAAAGCACCGCTTGGTTCAAAGACACGGTTAGTAAATGTGGCGCGCAACTTCCCTGCGGGCTTGTCACTCGGGGATAGAAACTTGGTAAAACGTAATTTACCGTGTGGATCTAAACGCCCTTTGAGTAATTGCTCGTCGCTACTTTTTAAACGACGCACAGGATCATCGAAAGTAAAGTCTGTGTAGGCATCAAATGTTGTCTTCTTGGGTCTAAAGCGTACTGAAATATCTGCTTTTAGATTTTCTGCTGTTGCGCCATGTAGCCATTGTGCTGATAATGTGCCAGAAGGCAAAGAGCGGTAGCCATGCAGCACTTCGGTACCAAAATCGAGTGCTATTTTGAGACGATTAGGGCGTATGGTTTCGATCATTAATGATTTGCTAAAATGACTGCCTCCTAAGAAGGCTTTGGCTAACCACTTGCCTGTTTCTGCCTTTTCTCCCGTCTTAAATTTGAAATGATAAAAACCACCGACGGCATCACTGCTAGTTTGTGTCTTTACGATACGCCCACGAGGATCGATAAGTTTCATGGTGACAGGATGCGTGTCGGGGATTTTATTATTCTTATCCTCTAGCACAAATGTGAGATAAATATCATCACCAGGCCGCCAGACACCGCGTTCAGCATAGACCATACCTTTTATGCCATTGCTAACTTTCACTCCTCCTGTATTAAATTGACTAACTGATAACGCTGTTTTGGCGTTCAATTTTAAATACGTTGTATCGTTGTCTTTTGTGGCAGTCAATAAAAAGGGGGTTGATAATACGGTGAGTGAGGTAAAACCTTGCGCATCACTTCTTCCCTCTGCGATTACCTGACCTTGATAGTTACGAACGGCTAAATGAACGCCAGACAAGGGTTTTGAGGTCTTGAGGTTTGTTGTAACAACACTGAGTTTTTCATGTGCGTCTTGTTTCGCTAAGATGCCGATATTACTGACGATAAAGTTGTGACTTGCTTCTGTCTTGTCGCTATGAAAGGTGAAATATGCGTCGCTACAAGGGTTGTTACGTTGCTCCCAATCATAATCGTATGCTTCTTCCTCTTCGGCAAACTCACTAACACCGTCCCAGCCACTTGCTTGTGTGACATTATTGTCTTCCATATTTTTAAGTAAGGTTTCGCGTGTTTCTACAGGCTTGACCTTACTGCCGCAGTTGTAGGTGGAATGTTTGCGCTTTATTTGTAGGTTTAAGCGAACTAATCCACCTTGGTGGTCTTTCATTAGCTCGGTGACATCAAAGGAGTAGCGATTCCACTTATTAGAATCTGCGGAGCTAAGCGGGATGTTTTTCTGCCATAAAAAACGTCCTACACGACCTGTTTCGTAACCGCCATTTAGATTGTTCACCTGTAGAAACTGCCCCATATTATCAGGGTAAATTTCAAAAGCAGAGACTTTAATACTATCAATTCCTACGGCTTCAAAAGGAACTTCTAAGTGGCCATTCTCAGGTAAAATGGAGCCTGTTCCAACAAAACGAACCTGTGGTTTTTGTGAGTCAAAGGTAATTTCTTTGCTGATACTTTTACTTAATACACCACCAGAAGCGCCTTTTAAGCCTTTGTTGATTAATAACGTTTGCTTACCATCAAGGCTTTCAGCGGGATAGAGCTTAATAATATTGCCTTCCACTCGTATTTTAGACTTTTCATTTTCTAGCTGGATCAAGCCATTGAGGTTTTGTGATGACTTTAGCTCATTGGAGAAATTAATTTGTACATAGCTATTGTCGCCCTCAGAGTGCTTTACACGCACATCAATCACCTTAAAATCATTGCGTGCAGGTAGCGTAATTTCCTTGCTGCCTTGTGTGTCGATTCCTAAGGGTTTGCCTGTCCAACTTAGTTGTAGATCACTGGCAAAGGTGTCGCGTTTAAGCCCTTTAAGGGTAAAACGATGTTGTTTTCCATCGTCGCTGTGTTTCCATGTGATTTTCACGGCTTTGTTTTGATAACTAGCGCTAAGAACCTTGCGAACATTATCAGGTAAGACACGATCAGAAACTAATAATTGACCGCTTAACTCCATTAGTCCTGCTTTACCCGCAGGAATAGATAATGGATCGGTTTTTATCTCGTACTCCATCGGTAAAACACGAAAAGAAAATTGATAATCCTTGGCAGAAAAAGGCACATCTTTCAAACCATTCGCCTTAATGCGGATCTTATATTCTGTTGCGGGGGTTAAGGCTTTTGAGGGTAACCAAACTATTTCAGTTTTACTCTCAAAAATAGGCTTGCCACTAATCTTAGGCGATGCTTTCATCACACGACTAGCATCTTTACCAATAAGCTCATCGCTAATAATGTCGTGATTAAAAACAATGCGCACAGGAGAATTTCGAGAAATAGTCCCTTGTGTATGCCAGCCGCTTAATTTAAGCCAATTAAATTCTGCTTGTTCTTGTTTTAAAGGGGCTGCTTTTGTTGTCTGTTCATCTACTGTGTTTTTATTATCAATCTCAACACTTGGAGTAGCCTCCTGTTTATCAGCTGCTGTTTGTTTTGCATCTTTATTACAAGCTGTCAATAAGAAAATAAAAAGTAGTGTGGCAGTAAATAAACGAGAAAATCCCTGCATGATGTAACCCTTGACGATTGTTAATTTTTTGAAGTTCCCTGAGATATTAATTGGAATAGATTCATAAGAAACACGACAGAAACTCAATGTGTTTAGAATACTCAGAAGCCATGTATGAAAAACATTCCCTATAAAAAAACATCTCAGATTATTGTTTTACCTAGATGCTACAAGTGCTCACATA
>CAZQTJ010000107.1:0-6648 GCA_964596035.1 uncultured Cocleimonas sp.
TGATCACGATCAGGACCTGTAGAAATAATATCAATCGGCGTTTCTAATAGTTCTTCCATGCGCTTTAGATAAAGTTTGGCTTTCTCGGGTAGATCATCATAGCTTGTTATGCCATAAGTAACCGATTTCCAGCCCGCTATATCTTCATAAATAGGCGTACATTTTGAGAACTCAGGTGTATTGATAGGTGGCATATCTAGTTTTTTACCGTCTAACTCATAGTGCGTACAAATCTTGATGGTATCAACATCATCTAGCACGTCTAGTTTTGTTACACATAAACCTGTAATGCTGTTGATGTGCATTGAGCGACGTAGTGCAACGGTGTCTAACCAGCCGCAACGACGCGAGCGACCCGTGGTTGCGCCTAGCTCATTACCAACTTTAGCAAGATGCTCGCCTGTTTCATCAAATAATTCTGTTGGGAAAGGTCCTGAGCCAACGCGTGTTGTATAGGCTTTAGTAATGCCTAAGATATAATCTAAATCTTTAGGGCCAACGCCAGATCCTGTACATGCACCACCTGCGGTAGTGCTTGAGGAGGTAACATAAGGGTAAGTGCCATGATCTATATCAAGCAAAGTACCTTGTGCGCCTTCAAACATGACGTGCTTGCCTTCTTTACGAAGTTGGTGCAAACGGTAAGGGACATCAATCACCATAGGACGCATGATTTCAGCCATCTCTAGGGCTTCGTCAAGTACGGTTTGGTAATCAACTTCTTCGGCATTGAAGTAATTTTTCAGGCTGTAATTGTGATAGTCCATCACTTCTTTAAGTTTTACTTTGAAGCGTTCTGTATCAAGCAAATCACCAAGGCGTAAGCCACGACGCGAGATTTTATCTTCGTAAGCGGGGCCAATACCACGCCCTGTCGTGCCGATCGCTTTATTGCCACGAGCAACTTCACGGGCAGCATCTAATGCAACATGATAAGGAAGAATAAGCTGGCAAGCCTCAGAAAGTTTTAGACGTTCACGCGCGGGTACGCCTTCAGACTCTAGCATTTCTAATTCGTGGAGTAGGGCATCAGGAGCTAAGACTACGCCATTGCCGATCATGCACTCCACACCATCACGTAAAATTCCCGATGGAATCAAATGTAAAACGGTTTTCTTTCCGTCGATAACTAAGGTATGACCTGCGTTATGACCACCCTGAAAACGAACTACAGCGGCGGCATCTTCTGTTAGTAAGTCAACAACTTTTCCTTTGCCTTCGTCACCCCATTGGGTTCCTAGGACTACAACAAATTTTCCCATTGGTTTCTTCCTTTGGTTTACGTTCTATCTAAATCTATATATCTACAACAAGCCATTGATTATCTGATTGTTCAATTCTACGATCACAGTTTTGTTGCTCAGGTGTGATGTTGGTATTGTTTGAAAGTTGACGGATAACCGTTTCACCTTCTTTGCGTAACTGTGTGATAAGCTGGTCTAAATCTTTATCCCAAGTAGAAGGTGCTAAAATAGCTTTTTTACTTTGTGATTGTATTTTTTGTTTTGATAAAGACGCAAGTGTGCGCAGGTCGGTACTAAAACCAGTCGCAGGGCGGTCATTACCAAATGCTTTGCCGATACCATCATAGCGACCTCCGCTGGCAATAGAATGACCTACATCAGGTGTATAAACAGCATAAATAATACCCGTATGATAAGCGTAACCACGTAGTTCTGCTAAATCGATATTAATGTCTAATACGGGGTAACTGCGTTTAAGTAACTCGCTTAAGCTTTGTAAATATTCGATAGCACTAATGACGATGCGCCCAGCATCAAGCAACTGAGACTTTGCGGTTTCTAAAATATCAGGTGAGCCGTTTAATGTCGGTAAGATGGCAAGCATATCCGCATCAGATTTTGATAGTTGGCTTTGTTCTAACCAATCTTTTATTTCTGGGAGCGATTTTCGTGCCAGCATATCAAAGAAACGTGCTTCTTCTTCGTTGCTTAATGCGACATAATCGGCTAAACCACGGGCGATGCCGACGTGTCCAATATCGATGATGATTTTGTCGATGCCACTTACTTTAAGTGTCTCTAACATAAGAGAAATGACTTCAAAATCACTTTCTATGCCTGCATGACCAAACAGCTCTGCACCCACTTGGCATGGTGAGCGAGAGCCACCCTGATGCGCTGCTTTTGTGCGTAAAACAGTGTCTATATAGCAGAGGCGGTTAGGGCGCTTGTCAATCTCATCATCTTTCATGCGGTGCGCATCAATACGGGCAACCTGCGGTGTCATATCGGCGCGCACTCCCATTAATCGACCCGTTAATTGGTCGGTTACTTTAACGGTTTGTAAGTCCAGCTCTGTTCCCATACCAATACGTAAGGACTCCATATACTCAACAAGCGGTGGGTTGACGAGTCGATAGCCCCAACTTGCGTATAAGTCGATAAGTTGGCGACGAAATGCTTCAAGTGATTCAGCTTCGTCGGGTAATGATTCATTAATGCCTTCAGGGAGTAGCCAAGTAGTCATATGAGAGATATACCTTGGTGGAATGTGATCATAGGAGGGGACTGGTCATCAGATAAGTTACTTTTGTGATGATGAAAGTAAAGATCATAAGATAGTCAGGTTTAAATGAGATACAGCAAAACAAGGCCTGCTAATATACTAGCAAGCCCCATCACTCGTAAACTATTAACAGGCGCTTCTTGCAGGCTACGATAAACCGCTTTGATTTTTTCAGGTACAGTAAAGGGGAGTAAGCCTTCAATAATAAGCACCAAAGCTAAAGCAGTGAGTAGATCGTTCCAGTTAATATTCACGTTTTTATTTTAGTTGTGGTGGATTAGTGCGACTTTTTCTTAAAATAGCGAAAGAAATCCGAGTCTGGCTCTATAACCATCATATCACCAGAGTTTGAAAATGCTTTTTCATAGGCAGATAGACTGCGATAAAAAGAGTAAAATTCAGCATCCTGAGAATAAGCATTAGCATAGATAGCCGCTGACTTTGCATCACCTTCACCACGTATTTTCTCACCTTTACTATAAGCATTGGCAACAATAATGGTTGCTTCACGATCTGCTGCCGCGCGAATTTTTTCAGCCTCTTCTTTTCCGCGTGAACGGAAGTCCTGCGCTACCCGTTGACGCTCAGAACGCATTCGGTCAAAAACAGACTCGCTGACCGTTTCAGGGAAGTCGATTTGGCTCACACGAGCATCTACAATCTCGATACCAAGCTCTTTCGCATCGGTATTTGATTTAACACGTAGTGACGACATAATTTCGCCACGCTCGCCAGAGATAGCTTCCAAAATAGTACGCTTACTGAACTCGTTGCGTAAACCATCTTTCATAATGCCTTCTAAACGGTTTTGTGCGCGAGTGATATCGCCACGTGTTGCACGATAGAAAGTGCTAGCGTCCAATATGCGCCACTTTACAAAGAAATCGACTTTAACGTATTTTTTCTCGTTAGTCAGAAAGCGGTCAGGTTTTGCATCTAAGGTAAGAATTTGTTTTCTAAATTTCTCAATGGTATGCACAAATGGAATTTTAAAATGTAATCCTGGTTCAATATTCGCTTCAACAATTTCTTTAAAGCGAAACTTAATAGCTGTTTCACGTTGATCAACAATGTAAGTTGATGACATTACCGTAAATGCAATAATAGCAATAATTATTCCTAGCGCATTTTTCATTGACGTGACTCCCTTGAATTTGCACGGCTATTACTACGTGTATTTTGAGATTGCTTATTTAGAATTTGCTGTTGTACTGCGCTAGTAACCGCAGGAGACAATGCTTGTCCTGAATTGTTACTTGAGCCTTGTAGCTTATCTAAAGGTAAATAAAGCAAGTTATTGCCCGACTTGCTATCAATCATAATTTTACGATTATTCGACAAGACTTTTTCCATTGTTTCTAAATAAAGACGTTCACGGGTCACTTCGGGCGCTTTTTGATATTCGCCAGCAAGCTGTGTAAAGCGAGACGAATCACCTTTTGCCTTAGAGACAGTCTGGCTAGTATACGCTGTTGCATCTTCAAGAATACGTGCAGCTTTACCACGCGCATCAGGGATAACTCTTTTTGAATACGTTTCCGCCTGGTTTTGATAGCGGTCTTTATCTTCTCGTGCGCGGTTAGCATCATCAAAAGCGTCTTTCACTTGCTTAGGCGCTTCCGCATAGGTGAGGTTGACTTTAATCACATGCAGACCAGATTTATACTGATCTAAAATTTCTTGCATAACAGCCAAAGTATCAGGTGCAAAACCTGCACGATTCTCTTTTAAAATACCATCCATCGTGTTGCGTCCGATAACTTCTCTGACCGCACTACGCATGACATGATAAAGCGTACCAACAGATTGTTGTGGCTCGTAGTCTGCAAGGTAAACATTGAAGAGGTAATCTTCAGGATTTTTGATTTTATACTGTACAGAAACGCCAATATCGATGATATTTTCATCTTTTGTGAGCATGTGGGTACGATCTTTTGCGGTACGGTTTTTATCAATATCGACTAACTCAACCGTTTCCACGGGGTAGGGAAGATGCCAGTGAAGACCAGGGAGCGTTGTTTGTTGATAAGCACCAAAGCGTAGCTCGACACCACGTTGAGCAGAATCAACCGTATAAAAACCTGTAAATAACCATACACCAAGTAAGATAATGCCGATCAACAATCCACCCGCTTTACTTAAGTCGCCACCAATACCACCGTTTTCACCACCACCGCCAGACTTCTTGCCGAAGATGCTACTGACTTTGTCGTTGAGTTTGCGGGTTAGCTCTTCAACATTATCATTAGCAGAAGAATTGCCTTTAGAACCTTTTTTAGAGCGACCGCCCCAAGGATCTTTATCGTTATTATTACCACCTGGTTCATTCCAAGGCATGTAGTGACTCCGTTACGCTTAAAGAATTTAACTATCTTACACTGGAGTATAAGGTCAAAACGTTATAATTCCAGAGAGTACATTTGCAACTTTGCAAAAATACAACCCGCAATTGTATTCATCTGAGTCAACGGTGGCAATAGTAATCCCCGTATTTTTGGGGTCTAAATTAGAATAGAGAGATTAATTCTCACAGATTCCTTAATATTAATTTTACTTGAAGCAGGGTAGGATGTGTCTATGAAATTAAATACAGGTCAGGATAAAGTATCAAATTATAACTATACCTTACAGCTCTTCTGGCGTGAATTGTATGGACATGGAGGGAAGACGGTTTATAGCGAGCAACGTTTTGGTCATGTTAAACCAAAGTGGATGAACGCAGAGCATGTTTTCCCCATGGCGTGGGTTGTCAATAGTTTGCAATGCAAAGATCGTAAATCATGTCGTCGTCATTCTAAACGGTTTAAATTTATTGAATCAGACCTACATAATATATACCCCGCTCGACGTGATTTGAATATGGCGCGGGGAAGTTATGGTTTTGGGGAAGTCGATGATGAAATAGAAAGGCGTTGGCTAAAATTTGACTTTAAAATAGATAAAGCACGTAAATTAGTAGAGCCACCCCATGTCAATAAAGGCGAAGTCTCACGCGCCATGTTTTACCTTGTTGATGCCTACGGTTTAAAGTTTTTTAAAAAACAAGCAAGCTTGCTACGTCAGTGGAATGAACAAGACCCACCCAGCGAAGAAGAATACCGACGTAATAATATGATCGAAAAATTACAGGAAACACGTAATTATTTTATTGATCACTTCGAAGTGATCGATGATGTCTGGCAGGATAATTTGATGTAGTTTAATTATGTTCTGTAGGTTGGTGCTGAGGCACGAACCTACATTAACCATGTGAAACAAATACCAGACAAAGCCAAAGCTTGCGCTCCTGCCAGTTGATTATGAGAAAAGTGATGCTTTAGCTTCGCCTTATCTCCCCATGTCGTTAGACGAGGCGAGTATGAAGAGCGGCGGGAATATAACAAAATTAAACTAATCACAGATTGATACCACTACCAAAATTATGATATTTATTACGCCATCCCCTACATAAACTTCTGCTTGCTCTTATCCATAGGAAAAGGCACATCCAAGCCCACTTCTTTGCGTACACGTCGGAAAATATGCTCTATTTTAATCTCTAAACCAACAGATTCTAGCGTTAGCATATCATCGGCATAATACGCTTCACTTTGCCAGTTATTGCGACGACGGAAAACTTGCAAAAAAGGCGTATCTTGAGAAACAACCACATATTCTAATAAACTCTCAATTGACTTATAGTTTTCTAGTTTTTCAGTCAGATCAATCCGCTGAGTTGAAGGAGAAAGCACCTCGACTATTAACAAAGGGTTAGTACGCGCATACTGATTACCCGTATTTTCACCGCAAGCTGCCATAATATCGGGATAATAAGCAAAGTTTTTACCTTTATTTTCGCCAATGACCTTCATATCCGACTGCCAAGCGCGGCACTCATTGCCTAATGCATTATCTATAGCGGCTCCAAAAGTATGGGCAATCGTATTATGTTGCTCACTAGCACCCGCCATAGCGTAAATGTGACCGTCGATATACTCACTACGAACATCAACATCACGCTCGCCTGCAAGATACTCATCAAATTCGATATACTGTTGTTGTAATGCCTGTGACATAATTTCTTTCCTTATTGAACAAGATCTCTGCGCTTACTCTAAATTTATAAAAGCTTTCACTCCT
>CAZQTJ010000108.1:0-6634 GCA_964596035.1 uncultured Cocleimonas sp.
ATAGGGATAATTGAGTGCAGTAGCGCTCACTAAACCTACGGGTGAAGCTAAGATTTTTTAAATCCCGTGCTAAACCAATATCTTACGCCCTTTTATCCGCATTGACCTCACGGATTCAGGTCTGGTTCGTCATCAGGCTCATCTGGCTCTTCATGAGCAATACCTTTGTGACAATCAATACATGTTTTGCCTTTTTCTTCGGCAGTCGCATGGCGTTTTCGAGCGCTTTTACTTTGCTCATTCAAATCCATACGATCAAAAGAGTGACAAGTACGACATTCACGCGAGTCTGTCGCTTTCATTTTGGCCCACACGCGATTTGCCATTCCCCAGCGGTGCTTTTCATATTTTTCTGGTGTATCGATGGTTCCCAGTATTTCATGGTATACATCTTTAGCTGCCATTACTTTTGCGATCATTTTAGGAATAAATTCTTTTGGTACATGACAATCAGCACAACCAGCATGTACACCTGATGCATTAGAGTAATGCACTGTTTGTTTCAGCTCTGCTAAGTTGGTTTGCATTGAATGACAAGAAGTACAGAACTCTGTTGTATTCGTTGCCTTTAATCCATAGTTGAACAGGCTCATTAGAACCGCCCCCAGAATTAGTATAAAAAACATTCCTTTTTTTGATCGTCCCGACATTGTTATCCTCCTAGAAACAGCTTGTCGATGATTCGTGAAATAGCAGTTTGTCTTGCTACAGCAGAATAATCCCCTTTATTTATGTACAAGCCTGTTTTCGATAGGCGAGCTATAGCTACTTTATCAAGCAAGTCATTCTGATTCAACGGTTGAAAAATTCAGACTAGGCGTTTTAAGTATAAACAATATTAATAGACCACAATAAATAGTGTTTTTAAGAACACTATTTCATTTCAGGAACAGGTCGTCTAAATAACTCAATATAAGCGCGTTCTGCAATGACTTTTAGGTAAGCTTCATCCACGGTTGTAAAGACCTTATAAATTTTTATTTTTTCGTCAACACTTAAGTCATAACGCACCTTCACTTGCTCACCCTTATAGAGTTTATCCATGGTGTCGAGAATGATGGAAGATGCATAAAATTCAGGCTGATTACGCATCATGGAATTTAGTGAAAAGAACAACAATTTTGTCAACCAAATATCACTGCCTTGCTTGGTATAAGTCAGTTGGGTTAAATAGGCTCCAAGCTCTTCCAAGGCATGTTCTTTGCCGTTGTCAGACAAATCTTTAAAGGTTGTACTTACCCATTCTGGCTCCTTCCATTCGCTTTTATCAATTTGATGATAGGCTTCGTGATGTTCAATACTTGGTAGTAATGCCTTGTTCAGTTTATCTAAAATACTCTCGTCAATTTCAGCCTCAGCTTTTATCTTTTTATCGTTCTTATCTACACCGCCTAATAAAGTGCTGATTGCATCTAAACCGCCACCTAAAACACCTTGATTCGACGATGCACCATCGGCACGTTGTAAGGTTTGACGCAGACGTGATGTCGCCATTTTATGTTTGTTTTTTAGCAGTATTTTAGCGGTTGTTTTAAGCTGTTTTAACTCTGCTTTGCTTTGATAAATTTCACTAAGCGTTTGTTTATATTGTTTAGAAATAGCCTCTTCAACATCATAATAACCTTTAAGCCAATAGGGAATTAGCGTGTTTCGCCCCTGAAATGTTAAAGCTGGGATAACTGAATCGGTGGCAAATTCTTTAATACGGTCTAACAATATAATCGAACCTATCCCCTGATCGCCAAAAGTTAGGCCCAAAGCACCATCGACAGCGGGAACTTTGTCGATACGGCGGACATGAAATAATGGTAGTTCTACCTTGCCATAATGAAGTTGGTTGCGAGTATACACACGATAAACTGTCAGCATTGCGGTATGACAAAGTTCTGGCTTACCGCCTGTGAAAATCTTCTCCATTTTTCTAAGATTCAGTATTTCATCTAAAGGTGCATCAATAAAACTGGAGCAGGCAACCGTTAGCACTTTTGGGGTAATGTAATAAGGAATTCTATGCTGATCTAATGCGGTATTAACGGCTTTAAAGTCTCGCATAATATCATCAGTGCTTGTGTTTTTTTGCCCAATTCTCGTTAACCCTTTTTCCATCGCATCATAAAGATCCTTATAATCAGGTAGTTGCGATAAAATATGTTCTTTTTCTTTGGCTATCTCTGTTATCACCTGTTTGTGAGCATCCTCATAGCCAGAGTATTTAAACATTAAGGAGCGATGCAATAAATCCGAATAATAAGGCAGACGATTCGCTAACATTGCCTCTAAACGCTGGTCTGCTATCCAACCTTTAAATAGCCATGCGGAAACGGCTAAAGAGGTCAATAATACAGGGTAAACAAACCATGCTTTTACACTATGACTTAGCAAAGGTAAGGGACTAGATACCCCTCTTTTTTTCTTAATAAGCCTATCAAGCAAACGTGTTTTAAATTCATTCTCAGGTGGAGGGAAAACACCCTCTTCACGAAACTCGTCCAACACAATACGTTTATGTTTTAAATAACGCATCGCCAATCCGTATCGAACGGGCAGAATGTAGCCCTTATATTGCTCGGCTTGTTCGTAGATATCGCTTTGCAATGGTGTCATTGCCGTCGCTTTTTGCAAGGTCGCGAATAGTATTTTATTTAGCATTTTTCTCACTATTCCTTATTTTCTTAAACGGTTAATAACAGCGTTTATTTTTTGAATACGTTCACCAGTCGATTGTGGCACATAACAATTAGTTGCCACCACCAACGAGACGGCTTTTTTGCGAATATCGGCATCATTAATCGAGTCATCCAAACCTCGTTGAAATCCAGACCAATCCCAGCTGCAAATATATTCAGGCATTTGTTTAAAGCGCTCAGTCAAATTCCTTAACGAGTTAATCGCCTTGGTATTTTTACCATTTTGCATATAGTAAATACCTGCTAAGGTGTCTTTAATTTGCTTATAACCATCGGTTAGATAGCCACTACTATTAATATCAAAATGTAATTGCTCAAAGGTATCGGTATCCACATTTGCGGTGACGTAAGTTTCTAGCAAATCGAGGTCAATTTCGGAGGCAACATAACTCAACATTTGGCTTTTATCGCTACTTTCTTTAATTGTCTTGCGTGCCTTTTCTAATTCCGACATTGCGGTGGGTAAGTCATTAAAATAAAGCCATGCTAATGCGCCTGATTCTCGATGTCGCGCTGCTAGACTTGCAGTATCAAAATCATATTTTTCTTTATACTTGATGCCTTCATTGAAGCATTGATACATCTTCTTGGCTTTCTCAATATCTCCTGATTGATGAACACTAGCCGTTAAATACCAATAGACACTATTAATAAACTTCGCATCCCCCGCGCATTGTAATTTACGCGCATGTTCAATGACTTTTTCATGTTTATTTTGACGATAAAAACACTCAATGGCATAGTCTTCCATATCGGCTTTGATACTTTTTTCTGACTTACGCCATTTTAGCTGCTCACCCACTTTATCAATCGATTTTTCTAGCTTTTCGCAGTCCTTCTCGGTATTTAAAATAGTGCGATAAGCGTTCATTAATAAGACGACTTCATCACGTTTTTTGCCCGCAGCGGTAGGTACATCGCTAGCATCGCACTGTGCTACTTGAGTATCAAACTCACAGGTGAATTTGGGCTTACCATCTCCGTCATCATCCCCGCCACCTTCAGACTTATCATCTTCACCCTTGCGTAACCTTTTCTGTGTTTCAGAACCCAATAAGGATTGCATGAACGCCATTGGGTCTTGTCCTGACTTGCTCGCATTTGAGCCAAAATCAAAACTTAAATTAGGATTAGCTGCCTGTAGATTCGATACTATTTTGGCGGCTTGTTGCTTGGCTAACCATTGAGTAAAAGCAAACTTAGCGGGGTCGCCATCATCTTTTTTCAAGATGTCTAACTGATGATTGCTATACCAGTAAAACCCCGCTATAAGCCCGATAACAAGTAACGGTATCAGCGAGAACAAAGCAAGTTTATGACGCAGTTGTTTGCGACGTTGCTTAACACGGTCTGTTAATTTTTTGCCACGAGCATCGGTACGCTCGGCGGTTAACTTAACTACTTGTTGATAAGCTATGTTGGCAGCTTCTGTTTGTCCTGTTTTGCGTAATAACTCTGCACGCAAATAATTAAGCTCAGGATCATCAGCAGACCGAATCAATTTTTGTTCAACGAGCGACAAGAGTTCTTCCAAACTAATGTCGTCAGCTAAAGCCCATTTGCTTTTGATTATTTGTAGCTTTTTTGTAAAATTTTTCTTCATATTATTTCTATTATTGAATTTTTAGTTCTATACGAAAAGCTGTGTGCTAATAGCATCCGCTGCTTTTTTCGCTTTTTGACGCGCACTCTCCGTATCATCAGCGCGTGCCAACGCAACCCCCATGCGCCGACGAGTAAACGCTTCTGGTTTTCCAAATAACCGTAAATCGGTATCAGGGTCAGCCAAGGCTTGCTCTAATCCCGAGAAGGAAATACCTTTTGCATTCATTTTGCCATAAATAACCGCACTTGCACCTGTTGAGTGTAATGCCGTATTAACAGGCAAGCCCAAAATAGCACGCGCATGTAAATCAAACTCATTTTGGAACTGCGTTGCCATTGTCGTCATGCCCGTATCATGTGGGCGTGGACTCACCTCAGAGAAATAAGCCTCATCGCCTTTAATAAAGAGTTCTACGCCAAACAAACCGCGTCCACCCAAACTATCTGTCACCTTTTGAGCTATCTCGCGTGATTTTTCTAAGGCAATTTCACTCATCACTTGTGGTTGCCAGCTTTCTACATAATCACCATTTTCTTGACGATGCCCAATTGGTTCACAAAAAGAGGTTTCTATTTCTCCATCCGCACCAATCGAGCGCACCGTTAATAGGGTGATTTCATAATCAAATTGAATCATTTCCTCCAAGATCACGCGCCCATGATTGACACGTCCACCACTCATGGCGTAATCCCAGCATTGTTTTAGCTCTGCTTCATTGTGCGCGGTTGACTGACCTTTGCCTGAAGAAGACATAACAGGTTTGACGATACAAGGAAAACCTGTGTGTTTAGATAACTTAATAAGCGCTTCAAGAGAGCTTGCAAAACCATATTTTGAGGTTGCTAGACCCAGCTCTTCTGCGGCTAAACAACGAATGCCTTCGCGGTTCATTGTCAATTGAATGGCTTTAGCTGTGGGGATAATTTCAGTGCGGTTTTCGGCTGCGATTTTAGCCAACTCATCGGTGGCAATCGCTTCTATTTCAGGTACGACAATATGTGGAGCTTCTAACTCAATTAAATCACGCAACGCTTTCGCGTCCGTCATATCAATCGCATGAAAGCGATGTGCTACCTGATGTCCTGGTGCGTTTTCATAACGGTCAACCGCAATCACCTCGACACCCAAGCGTTGTAATGAAATAATGACTTCTTTCCCTAGCTCGCCACTTCCTAATAACATCACACGAAGGGCTGAATCTGAAAGTGGTGTTCCTATCTGCATACTAAATCCTAATCTCTAATTTAAGGCAAGCTAGATCATAGCAGAAAGCAAAGTAATAACTTTAATTTCTCACATGCAATATGCGCTATCAAAGATTACACTAGCCGTTTTATTAAATGAGAATACAGCATGTCTGATCCTGCTATTTTAGTTATTGGTCACGGCTCACGTAGCGTTTCTGCCGTTGAAGAGTTTCACCAAGTTGCGGCACAATTAAAAAAACGCTTTCCTGAGCGTTTAGTTGAAACAGGCTTTTTAGAATTTGCCACCCCTGTTATTGCAACAGGTTTAGAAAAACTCATTGCTCAAGGCGCAAGGGATATTATCGGTGTACCAGGCATGTTAATGGCGGCAGGTCATGCTAAAAATGATATTCCAAGCGAGATAAATACACTAATGGCTGCTAACCCTGAAGTGACTATTCGCTATGCGACTGAGCTTGGGGTAAATGCAAAAATGATTCGCGCCGCAGCCGCTCGCATTGAGGAGGCAGAAACACAGTTTGATGATGATTATGATCGTAAAGACACACTGTTGATGGTGGTAGGACGAGGTGCATCTGACCCTGATGCTAACTCTAATATTTGTAAAATCACCCGTATGTTAGAAGAAGGCATGGGCTTTGGCTGGGCGACGACCAGCTTTAGCGGTGTGACAACCCCCTTAGTTGACGCTGCCCTAAAACGCGCGCACGGTCTAGGTTTTAAAAAGATTTTACTCTTCCCGTATTTTATGTTCTCAGGACGTTTGATTGATCGCATTTACCAATGGGCGGACGAATATCAAGCTAAGCACCCTGATGTTCAGCTAGTGAAAGCAGGCTATTTGAATGACCACGAATTAGTCATTGATACCTTTGTTGAGAAAATTGACGAAGCAGAAAAAGGCACAGGCAATATGAACTGCCAGCTATGCCAATACCGTGTACAGATTCTTGGACATGAGCAGAATGTAGGCGCACCCCAAGAAGGGCATCACCATCATGTACGTGGCGCAGGAACGGATGCGGATGAAAATAACCATGATCACAGCCATCATCACCATGGGCATCATCACTCACATTCTTAAGTTGTCGAGTTACTTGCAAGTCAGCACTTCTGTAGTCCGTATTGTAGTC
>CAZQTJ010000109.1:0-6624 GCA_964596035.1 uncultured Cocleimonas sp.
CTAATCTTAGCTTCACCCGTAGGTTTAGTGAGCGCTACTGCACTCAATTATCCCTGTGGATAAGCGGGTATTTTTTAAACCCGTGATGAATCAATAGCTTGCGTCCTGTGCCGTAGTGACCTCACGGATTCAGGTATACCCTAAGCCACTCCGAATAATCGTTTGAAGTTTTCAGTACTAATTTTAGCAATATGCTCATAGCTGTCACCACGTAAATCAGCCATTTTTTCGGCGACATATTTAACATAAGCAGGTTGATTTAACTTACCACGCTTAGGAACAGGTGCTAGCCAAGGTGAGTCTGTTTCAATAAGAATTCTATCTTCGGGTACTTTTTGTGCAACATCCTGCAACGCTTTAGCACTATTAAACGTCACAATACCAGAGAATGAGATATAAAAATTTAGAGCCAGTGATTTTTGCGCCATCTCCCAGTCTTCTGCAAAACAGTGCATCACACCACCAATAGAATCAGCGCCCTCTTCTGTCAATATTTTTATCGTATCTTCCTTAGCGGAGCGTGTATGTATAATCAAAGGCTTATTTGTTGCTTGCGCAGCTTTTATATGGACACGAAAACGATCACGCTGCCACTCCATATCTTTGTCTTCATCACTAATGCGAAAGTAATCTAGACCCGTTTCCCCAATCGCGATCACTCTGTCACTGTTAGCTAACTCAATCAAGTCGTCAACGGTTGGTTCTTTCACCCCTTCACTGGTAGGATGAACCCCTACAGAACAATGAATTTGTGGATATTTTTGTGCTATTTTATGCACATCATCAAAGCGTTCTAAGTCAATACACACGCATAATAAACGGCTGACATCAGATTCTGTCGCAGATGTGATGAGCTTATTGAAATCATTATCAAAAAAGTCTAATTTGATCTTATCAAGATGGCAATGAGAGTCCGTTAGCATAAGGGGTTACTCGTTAAAAATAGTTCATTATTATACACAGGTATTAGTAAAGATGATTTAAAGAAGGTTTGCCCACCAAATCACCTAAAATTGATTCTATCGCTAACTTAATTTTCATTTTGGTTGGACCAGAAAACATTACTCCAACGCCTTGCTGACTACTCGCCCCACCTTTGGGTGAAATCCAAGCTACTTTTCCTGGTATTGCTATTTTTTTATCTAAATACACTATACTGGTGATGACAATAATCTCATCGCCAAAATGATATTCTGTATTGGTTGGTACAAACAATCCGCCTCCTTTTAAAAACGGCATATAACTCGCATGTAGAGAGGTTTTATTGTTAATAGTAAGTTGTAAGACGTTACGTTGTGTATCCATAATTATTTTTATTATTAGCGGAATATTTAATAGGGGTGATCTATATCTTCAGCCATGACAGTAGCATGTTTTCAACAAATAACTGAGCATTTAACGATGTGTGGGCTAGTCCTCTAAAGACTAACAACTCATCATGTAACGACCACAACTTATTAATATCAAACACTTTACTGATCTTTAAAACGGGCTTTCCAGAGAGCTTTGATAATTTTTGTTTAATCAGTTGTTGCACCCAGTTTATTTGCCAATCAAGAAGCGCTTGTTTTGATGAACTTTGCCATTTTTTAGAAACCTCTATTATTGTTTTTTGTTGCATTAATACGGCTGATAAGTCATCAGCAAACTCTTTTCGACTTTCAAACAGAGTGCCTTCATCTAGTTTCAATGCCGCTAAAGGTCGCCCACCTGCCATGTCGAGCAATTCTTCAGGGCTATGTTGTATTGGTTGTTGAGATAACCAATCTAAAGAAATATTTCTACTTGGCAACGGTAGCTGAAGTGCTTGGCAACGACTTCTAATGGTTGGTAGCAGTATCGATGGCTGAGAAGTTAGGAGGATAATAACGCTATTATCCGCAGGCTCCTCTAGTGATTTTAATAAGCTATTTGCGGCATTGATATTCAAGGATTCAGCGGGACTAATAAAGACAACACGGTAAGCTTTGTAGCTACGGCTTTTATGTAAAAAGCTATTGAGGCTTCTAATCTGATCGACAACAATTTGGGTTTTATCTGCTGCAAGAAGGACTTCTTGGTAGTCAGGATGGGCATTTGCTTTATGAACTTTACAACTTCTACATTTTCCACAGGGCTGATAATCATCCAGCAAAGACTCACATAACAAACTACTCACTAAAGTAGTCACAAACGCATATTTACCCGTACCATTTGCACCTGAAATCAATAGAGCATGAGGCAAATGATTGCTCTCACGTGTTGCAGCTAATTGATTCCATGCTGTTTGATGCCACGAATAAATCATTTTAAATCGCTGGATACGGGGTGTTTGGCTAGAATGTCGTTTAATACACTGGATACTTGGTGTTGCACCTGATGCAAAGCGACTTGTGCATTAATAATTCTATAGCGCTGAGAGTATTGCGCTGCCATCTCAAGATATTTTGCACGAATACGATTAAAAAAATCTATATTTTCTTGCTCGATGCGATCTGTTTCGCCGCGATTTCTTACGCGACTCAAACCTGTCTCGGCATCAAGGTCAAATAAAAAGGTATAGTCAGGGCGACAATCTCCCTGCACCCAATTTTCTAACGTAGCAATGCGATCCATCGCAATACCACGCCCCCCCCCTTGGTAGGCATAACTTGCATCGGTAAAACGGTCACATAAAACCCATAAGCCCTGAGCTAAAGCAGGCAATATCTTATTTTGAAAATGCTCTGCCCGTGCCGCAAACATCAATAATAATTCTGTATCTTGATGCATTGAGGGTAATTCTTTTGATAAGAGAATTTCACGTATGGCCTCACTCACCTCTGTCCCACCAGGCTCACGTGTCAATAATATTTTTATTCCTGCATCTTGAAGTTTCTTAGCAATAAAATTTATATTCGTTGTTTTCCCTCCCCCTTCAACACCTTCAAAAGTAACAAAGATACCTGACATTATTTATCTCCCTGATACTTTTTGGCATTGCCTTTTAACTGATAACGGATAACTGCTTTTTTATGTTCTGAATAAGTCTTAGAGAAATGAGATGTACCATCACCTCGGGCAACAAAATAAAGGGCATCTGATTGAGCAGGATGAAAGACTGCCTTAATATCTTCTGCACTTGGTGTTGTAATCGGTGTAGGGGTTAAACCTGTACGTGTATAGGTATTATAAGGGTTATCGCTTTTTAAATCTTTTTTGCGGATATTGCCTTTAAACTGCTCACCCATTCCGTAAATAATAGTAGGGTCTGTTTGTAACATCATGCCTTTTGCCAAACGGTTCAAAAATACTTTAGCAATAAGAGGACGTTCATGTGATTTCCCTGTTTCTTTTTCAACAATAGACGCTAAAATTAATGCATCATAGGGCGTTTTAATTCCACTATGCTCTTCTCGTTGACTCCATTCTTTATTTAACAGCTTTATCATGGCTTGATGACTGCGCTGTAAAAATTGTAAATCCGTTGTGTGACGTGGGTAACTATAAGTATCAGGGAAAAACCAACCTTCGGGATTACTGTATTTATCCCCTTCTTTGGTTTTCATTAGATTCATTATATTTTGGTAGTCGGCATCACTGAGTGTTTGTACAAGGTTAGGATCAGCTTTAATTGTCTTAACTATCTCCTTGAATGTATTACCTTCTATTATTTTTGTTTGATATTGTATTGTTGCACCTTTTATAAAATGTTGTAGCACATCAGCTGGTGTCATACCCTTTTTTAAAGCGAATTCACCTGCTTTAATTTTAGTGTCTTGTTTAGATAATTTTGCTAAAGCAACAAAAGCTAATGCAGGTTTGAATATATTTTCAGACTCTAATTTTTTTGCAACTTGGCGAATATTACTACCTTTTTTAATTTCAAAGCTTTCAATATCAGAAGCAACTTCTTGCATTTGATAATCGTTATAAAACTTATTTCCAAGCACGCCAATGACTAATACAGCTATTATTAAAAGGAAAAACAACCATTTAATTAGTTTCATTATTACCGTGCTCACATTAATAGTTTTAAGAGTGCTGTATTTCTAATTTTTTTATATTTTGCTGTAAATAGTCAATGGTATTAGCTGGAAAATTGTCGCTTTTAAAGCGAAAGGTTGTATCATTTAGTTTTTTTACAGGCCATAAACCAATCACCGAATTGCTAAAAAACAGCGCATCGGCAGACCAAATATCCTCTATGGATACTTGCCTTTCGATTAGATCAATATTTTTTTTATCTAGCAAGGAGATAATATAAGCACGCATAATACCTTTGATGCCACACTGGTCAAGTAAAGGTGTAATCACAACATTATCTCTAATAAGAAATATATTACTCATTGTACCTTCAATAACATAACCGTCCGTATCACAAACAATTCCTTCTTGATGATTATCCAACAGCTCATTTCGTACTAACACTTGCTCTAAGCGGTTTAGGTGTTTAAAGCCAGATAATGTGGGATGATGAGATAAGGGGATTTTACAATATTGAACGCATATACCGTTGTCTCGGTAATACTGAATATCTGGTGGTATATCATGCAGACTTAAAATTCGCGTAGGAGAGTGCAAGCCACGATACGAATAACCACGCCCACCCGAACCTCGCGTGATGATTATTTTTAAGATAGCGCTTTGTGTGTTTTTTATGAGATGGTTTATCTCATTGCGTAAGAGACTCTCGTCTAAACCTTGTAAATTGAGAGCCTCACACCCTTTTTTTAAACGCTGAAGATGTTCTTCTAATAATATAGGCTTATAAAAGGAGACAAGAATCGTCTCCCAAACACCATCTCCATACTGTAAACCACGATCTGACACGGCTAATGAGTCTTGATGTTGACCGTTGACCAGTGTTGTCATATGGTTATATCTATATCTTTTTAAATATCAACGTTCCATTCGTTCCACCAAAACCAAATGAATTACTCATCGCAACATTAATGCTAGTTTCGCGAGCAGTATTTGGCACATAGTCCAAATCACAAGCAGGATCAGGATTTGTAAGGTTGATAGTGGGAGGAATTATTTGATCACGAATGGCAAGAACACTGAAGATAGCCTCAATACCACCCGCAGCACCTAATAAATGCCCTGTCATAGACTTCGTTGAGCTAACCATTACCTTACTGGAATGATTACCCATTGCACGTTTTACTGCCTGTGTTTCTGCTACGTCACCTGCGGGTGTTGATGTTCCGTGAGCATTAATATAGTCAACATCTTCTGCATTCAAGCCCGCATCGTTTAAAGCATGTGCCATACAACGAGCCGCACCTTCGCCATCTTTAGAAGGCGATGTCATATGGAAGGCATCACTACTCATTCCAAAACCAACTAACTCACAATAAATATCTGCACCACGTGCTTTTGCCGCTTCGTATTCTTCCAAGACAATAATACCTGCACCATCACCAAGCACAAAGCCATCTCGGTCTTTGTCCCACGGGCGACTTGCTTCTTCTGGATTGTCGTTGTTAGTCGATAAAGCACGAGCAGCAGCAAAACCACCTATCCCTAGAGGCGTTGACCCCATCTCTGCACCACCTGCTAACATAATATCTGCATCACCATATTGAATCATACGCATTGCATCACCAATACTGTGTGTTGCTGTAGCACAGGCAGAAACAGGTGACATATTATGCCCTTTCAAGCCATGCATAATAGACAGATTACCTGCAACCATATTCACAATACTGCCAGGAACAAAGAAAGGCGATATTTTACGTGGGCCACCATCAAGATAAGCTTGATAGTTCTTTTCAATCGTACCTAAACCACCAATACCTGAGCCTACGATTGTACCAATACGCTCTGCATTATCTTCGGTGACTTCTATTCCAGAATCAGTTAAAGCATCTGTGCCTGCGCCAATACCGTAAAAAATAAAAGGATCCATACGACGTTGGTCTTTACGTTTTATATAAGCATCAACATCAAAGTCTTTTACATTTCCTGCGATTTTTACCGAAAAATCACTCGTATCAAATAAATCTTGGCTGATAGTATTAATACCGCTTTTTCCTTCTACGATATTTTTCCACGCGGTATCTATTTTAGAACCAACAGGAGAAACGATTCCTAAACCTGTAACAACTACACGACGTTTTGACACAATATTTATTTCCACTTAGCAGATTCATCAGGGAAGTATTGAGCTTTCATAAAAAAGCGGTTACTTTCCTGATAAATCTATATTAATTTCTTTAAAGTCCCTAAAAAAATAAGACCGTAGCTTTTGCGATAAGAGCTACGGTCTTAATAAATCTAAATTTTATCCGTTATGACTATTAACATAGTCAACTGCTAACTGTACTGTTGTAATTTTTTCAGCTTCGTCGTCAGGAATTTCAGTTCCAAACTCTTCTTCTAAAGCCATTACTAATTCGACAGTATCTAGTGAATCCGCGCCTAAATCGTCAACAAATGATGATGCATTGGTTACTTCGCTTTCTTCTACACCTAATTGCTCAATAACAACATTCTTAACGCGTGTTTCGATATCACTCATGATCTTTGTTTCCTTCTTTTATAAAATTCTATTAGTTTGCAACGGTGCATTGTAATAAAAATACTTTAACGATGCACTTACTTTAACCTGAATCCGTGAGGCTAATGCGGATATGAGGGATAAGATATTGGTTTCACAGT
>CAZQTJ010000110.1:0-6623 GCA_964596035.1 uncultured Cocleimonas sp.
CAGGTTGAAACCCGAAAGCCCGATACGAGAGATTTGTATCGGGCTTTTTTTATGGAGAAAAGGGAATGAAAGCAGGGGTGATGTATAATAACTCAAGGTAAATTTGTTGTGGGTTGGCGCTGAGCTTGCGAAGCCCAATGCAATATTGAGCTTCGTTCCTTAGGAATGGGCACGAAATAAGTTCCCGATCTTATAACGCACACCATCAATTTAGCATAATCTAGCCGTTGTTCTGGGCTAAAGCTTATTTTTATCGATTAAATTTATATGGATTGTAAATCTAGGTATTTTTAGATAGTTTAGTTTTACTAAACCTGCTCTAAGTAATAGAGAGGGCCACCTTTTTCGATTGGAAATCCAGTGATAATTATGGTGACTAAATCTATTAACTCTTTACTGTCTGCTATTTCTTCTTGTAAGCAAGCTCTTGCTTCATTAATGATTTTTTCTATTAATTTCTTGTCTATTTTTTTATCTTTTATGTTTTGTGAAAAAGAATAAAATATTTTATCAAATAGGGGATGTTTTTTTCTACCTTTGTTGTACCTATAAAATCCAGATCCTGACTTTTTACCCCTCAGTCCTTGCTCATTTTTTTGCATAAGGATACTCGGAACATCTGTTCCTAAACGATCTGCAAGTGCTTCAGAGGTCGTTAAACATTCCTTAATGCCAATAATATCAATTAGGTCAAAAGGGGAGTGTTCCATACTCATGTTTTGGGTTTCTTTATCTATAGCGCGTACCGAGATCCCTGCTTGATGTATAAGCATTGCCTCATTGAGGTAGCTCATGAGTAAGCGTGTACCTAAATACCCCGCTTTATTTTTGACTACTATGGGAGTGAGTTTTAATGCTTTAGCAAAAGATTCTATGTCAGTACGATCAGTGCTTTTTTTATGTAGGCTGATTTCTGCGATAGGGCTGTTAAACACAGGGTGATAAGGGTTAAATACGGCTAATCTATGTGGTGTTTTCATGCCCTTAGATATTTCATCTAATGGCAAGGAAGCAGTGCTTGTTAATATGATTGCATTAGGTTTGATTTGTTGATCTATATCGTGAAGCAAAGAGGCTTTTGCATGTTTGTCTTCAGGAGTGGTTTCAATGATAATATCCGCGTTGTTGAGCCCTATATTATTAACATCAATGACTATTTTGTCGAGAATACTTTGTCGCTTCTCTGGGTAATGAGTGTAACGCTTATCTAAGTATTGATATAGCTCTGGAAGGAGCTTTTCTAAAGCCGATTGACGAGTATCGTAAATGCTGACGAGAAATCTATTTTCAGCACAAAGTCTGGCTATATAACGCCCCATGACACCACAACCTAAGATATGAACCTGTTGTGTTTGTGGATTTGTTGCGGTGATGTTTTGGTTAAGCTGTTGATATAGGTTTTTGAGTTTTAAATGATGCCTTACCGCATCAGATGTTAATAATTTACTGGCAGAAGCAGCTTCGTCATGTGTTGCATCAGGGCTAGTGTTATACGTTTTCCATGTTTTTATAATACTATCAATAGCCTTATTTTCGCTATCATTTTGGGGGGTTGAAAGTTGTTTTTTAGAGGAGAGATAAGCATTTATTTTTTTTGGTAAAAATAATTTTTTATTCCAAATTTTCGAAATTGAAGACGTTTTTTCTTTTTTCTGCTCACTTGTTTGTGTTATTAAATACTCTGCTGTTTGATGAAACTTATGCTCAGGAACAATATAGTCAATTAATCCAATCGTTAGAGCTTCTGGTGCGGAGTAACTTTTTTTCCTGATAATATTAAGAGCGCTCGCTAACCCTTTGCGTTTTATTAAATGACTAATGCCACCAAAACCAGCATAGTGCCCTTGTTTGATATCATCATAAGAAAATAGTGTTTTTTTTGTATCGCTTGAGATGAGAATGTCACAACTTAGCGCTATATCTAAGCCTGAATTACTACATTTTCCATTAATGAGTGAGATGGTAGTGCAATCGAGGTTTTTGAGGTGTCGGCAGAGCTGATTCCCTAGGCTAGTAAAGACTTCCGCTTTTTTCTTTGTGTTAAGGTCTAATAATATATTTAAATCTGTTCCTGCAATAAAATCATTTTGTTTGCTTGAGGATATAACGAGTCCTTTGAAACCTTTTCCCTTTAGGCTGATGATAACCTCTTTTAATTCTTTGATGAGCTTAGGGGTTAGGGCATTATTGTCATTATCTTGAGAGTTTACTGTTAGCCAAATAATATCATTTTTTGTCCTGATAATATTGATGTGTTCAAAACTACTCATTTTTTACTCTCATGAATATTTTGGAGATATAAGGCGCTACTTTGATTGTTTGAAGGGCCGAAGTGGCATATGCCAGTAGAAGCTTGGTTTCTTTTTAAAATATGAGCTAATTGTAAAATACAGCGTAGTTTATTGGCAGTATTTGGAGCGCCTAAAGAGAGTGAGCCACCATCAATATTAACCGTATTGAGCGAATGAAAAGCTTCTGTAGATTCAAATTGAGGCTGTTGCTCAAGAGCTAGTATTTCAGCTGCCGATGTTTCATCCCACTCCCAATAATCAATCTCTTCAGCTTGAAGATTATATTGGCTTAATACATTTTCAATGACCTCGTAGCTACTTCCTTGCAAGGGAGCGGAAAGCAGTGCTAGTGGTGTTAAATTAAATTTTTCTAGCGCTTCTTGATTGGCTAGTAATAGGCAGCATGCGCCCTCAGTTTCTTGAGTTATACTGGCTTCACTGATAATTCCAGTTGGAGGGTTTCCTGTGAGAATTATTTGTTTAAGTGATTTGGGATTAGTGCTTAGTATATCCTCGTCACGGTGAAGACTAGAGCCATCGGGATAAAATATAGGGACTATACCTTTAATAAGCTTATTTCTCTGGGCGTATTTTAAGCGTCGTTGGCTTAATTTTACGTACTCCGTCATTGATTCAGTGGATAGTGAATAATAGTAAGCAGTTTTTTCTGCAATATCTTTGTGTAATTCGTGGTGATGATTTTTTGTGGTTTGCTTAGCAGGGTTTTTACGAAAATGTCGGGTATGAAGTTGACTGAAAATCTTAATTTTTTGCCTGAAACTATGGCTATTTTTCCAATCTCTAAGCCATTGTGATAGCTCTGTACTTAATACAATCGGCGATGTTTCTATTGTTTCCACGCCGCTAATTAGCGTTAGTGACTTTTCTCCAAATGTTATTTGTTGGTGTGCATATTCCAAAGCTTGTAGTCCACAATTCTCGCCTGTGGTAAAGCTATGAGGAGTGCAGTGTGAGCGGCATTGAAGGCGTTTTGAAAGCTGCCGTGCTAAATTTTCGTTACTGTTGTCTGTATGACTAGCGATAATAATATTATCTAACACTATGGGCGATACTGCTTGTTTTAAGAGAAGGGCGCGAGCTGCTGTGAGAGTTAAGTCAAGTTTATTGTATGCAGCTATATTATTTGACGTGTATCGTATTTGACGACTGAAGGGGGTGCGAGCACCATCAACGAGGTAGACTGCTTGGGTTTTGCTCATGTATTTTTTGAGATAGGCTCATTTAACAACAACGTAGCTTGAAAAATCATGCCCAAGATATTTGCTGTTAATATATTAATAAAAACGCCCTTATGTGCGTGGCACTTGTTTCATTTGTGGTGGATTTAATTCGGTTAATTCTATCTCAATAGGAGGTTCATCAATAGTATTTTGTTCAAGTTCTTCATAGGTTCTATTTAAGCCGACTAATCCTTCTATAATTTCTTTTTTGTCAGAGCCTGGTAAGTCAGCAATGGACTCTAGTACTTTGATGCGAGTTTCTTGCATCGCTTCTTGCTGTTTTAATGCAAATAATTTGTCATGTTCAATTTGTGCGAGTTCTTTTTTGCGTTGTAAATTATGAGAAGATACTAAGTAATACGCTAAACTGATGGTAAAGATAAGCGCAGAAAAAACTAAAATTGTGCTAAGTGCTGATTGTTGTCGAGCTTTGCCTTGTTGTAATGCGAGAGCTTCCTCGTGTGTTTGTGTCATTTGTAGTTTGTCTTTCTCAAATGCGAGCAGTTTGTCAGTCATACCTGCTTCATATTTTTTGTCTTTATCTAACTTGTTGATTTCTTGTTGTTTTAACAAATAGGACTGCTGTAATTCCTGTTGTTTTAGTTTCTCTTTGTTTGAAAAAGCATTCTTCTGCATTTCTTTTTCATGCAACATACGTTGTTGTTCTGTAAGATTATTGTACTCCATCCGTTGCAGTTCAATTTTCTGTTGATAACTTAATTCTGTTTCATTGCGTTTGTTTTTTAATTGCTCTTGGATGTATTGAAACTGCAAGTCTTGCTTTCCAGGTAGAGCAAGCGGAGTGCTGACGACACCACCGCTAGCATTCATATCTGTGGAAGATTGAGTATTCGTTGCTTGTGTGTTTTCGAGTGAGGTCGTCGGCTTGTCATTTATTGTCATAAAAGATAATAAAATGATAAACATAGCAATGACGAGTATCACTAACATTCCCATTACACGCATGAGTTATTACTACACTGATTGCACTAAATACAAGATGTGTCTAACAGTATTAAAGGGGACTGATAGGTGTCTCTTGCAAGTGTCTGTTAATTAAAGAAATCCATTTCTTACTCTATTATGGTAGATACAATGGCAATAATCAACCGCAGAGTTCAAAAAATAAGCTTTTATATTGACTATAGCCCCTTATAAACCATTGTTGAAGGTAAAATAAGTTGTTGGAGTTTGTTGTTATCAATCGGGCTAAGCAGAAGGCTTTTACTTTGGTCTGTATCAAACAGGTCGCGAATATAATATTGCTCATTTTTTTGTTCGGCGGGTAGCTTAGGATCGATTCGTATTGTATTTTGTACTCTCTCTAAAGTAATGACTTGGTTTCTTACTTTCTGATGAGTTAATGGTAAGGCGCTATTATTACTAAGCCTATAAAGACCCGATGGGAAGTTGGAATTATCAGAAGAAAGTATGGGGAAGAAGGCAAGTAATAAATTAGAGTGGTTATAGAGGTAGAGAGTGTTACGACTTTGATCAATAAGGATAATATTGCTAATAGCCTCGCTAGGAAAGTTTTTACGAATAGCTTTTAGTAAGGCGGTGTAATTTCCTTCAATGGTGTGTTCGCCAAGGATGAGCTTATTAGCCTCAGAAGTGATTGCTTTCTGTGTTGCAATACCAATAGTGGTGGTATTTTTTGTATGTGTTTGTTGCGACTTGCTATCAGGCTCTTTGAACTCATCGGCATCAATTGAGTCACCAGGAGGCACGGGAAGGGAAGGTTCTGTTGTTGCTGTCACTTTATTCGTATTTTTTTTAACGGTTGTTTTAGATTTTTTGGTTGCCTGTGGTTTAACTATATTCTCATTGATTTCACTTGGTGTTTTTTTATTGTCATAGATTGTGACAGGAGGGGGAGTAAATTTTTTCTGTTTCTCTGCTTTTGATAGCCCCTTAATTCCCTCAGGGATATAAGCATTCACATATTCATCTAACCAGTAATCCTCCCTGTTTTTAAAAGGTCCCATTATCAGCCATTTGTCTTTCTTTTTTGTAAGCTTTACATAGCCAAAAAAATAATTTTTCTTCTTATTTAAAAAAGAATCTAGCTCTAGTAATACAACAGCATTTTTATTATCACTTAGCTCGGTAGTAACCTTGTGAATATGAGCTTTTGTGATTTTCTCACAACGTCCTAAGCTGTAATTAGGGCGAATTTTTAGTGCTTCTTTGCATTGTTGTTTAGATACTAATTGATAGAAAGCTTTGATTGCACCACTAGGCGTGTTTTCAGCAAAGCAGGAAGAGTTTAAAAGAATAGAGAAACAAAACGCACTAAGGAATATTGTTTGTTTATAAAGTGGGAAATGAAATTTCACTTTTAAGCCTCCTACTTCTTTAGGTGTATTAGTCGCCATTCATTAAAGGGTAGCAAGCATCATACCATTTTTCAAAATCGGCATTATGTGTTTTGGCTAGGTTAATGACACCGAGTTGATCCCCTGAGCGTAAGATACCAAAGACACTGCAATCAACAAAATCAGGTTTATTATCACCAAAGAATGTTTTGCCTGTTAAACCATTATTTACCCAGTGGTCGATAGCTTGTAGAAATTCTTTTTCAACATCTTGGATATTATGTTTAGCTTTCATTTTAGTGGCTACACGAGGCATTACAAAAGACCCCATTAAGCGGACAAAGCCTCCCTTAAACCAATTGAATTGACCCTTCTTCATGATATGTGAAAAGTTGCGAAAAGAGGTGCTAAAATTGGGGTGAATTAATGGTGGCAGGTAATGCACTAAAGTATCATCAATCCATGCCGTCCATTTTTTAGCATCATCACTAACGGGGAGCTTTGTGTAATGGGTGTTGATGTATTCAATAATGGTTGAAGATTCGACAATCACTTTATCACCATCTGTTAAAACAGGTACTTTTTTATGATCAGTAAAATCAAGTTCAGGCGTGCCAAAAGGTGTGACTTCAACTGTTTCAAAAGGTTGTTTTGTATAGTTTAGTAATGCTTTAACCTTCCAGCAAAAAGGACAGGAGCTAAATTGATAAAGTGTCAACATGGTAGGGAGTGCCTAAAGTATTTGGAGTAAAGAAATAAAACATAGCAAGACC
>CAZQTJ010000111.1:0-4018 GCA_964596035.1 uncultured Cocleimonas sp.
GTTATTTCTTAAAACAAACCACTATATGTAGAAAAAATCTCGAAATTATCCAGTTATCAGACAAGCTCCTAGTACTCCATCAACATTGGTTTGATGGAGTACTAGTCAAACAAAAAGCCCCCTGAAATGTTATTTTCAAGGGGCTTTTTGTATTTCTAAAATATGAAAAAAATAGTTCTTAATCTAGAAATCAAGAATTAGTCGCTTGTTGTGCTTTAGCCATTTCTTCAGATATTTTCCAACCATAAGCGCAATCAACCTCAATGCGTACTTTCATCAAGCCATTCATGCCTTTCTCCATAATCACAGCTAAAGGTGTATTTTTGCGAAAACGACGATGTGGCTTGCGTAACCATAACAAACGCATTTTATCGCTAAAAGGAAAGGTCGTACGCAAAGCATCTGCTATACCAACAATGTGGTCAATACGTTGCAGTGTCTCGCCTTCTTGAGGCAACGGCTTCTCTCCCGTACGAAAAAACTGTAGGTGACGTGTGCGAGTTTTAGGATCAAGCCCTAAAATACTAATAATTTCTGCGTTACTCAATTTCCAGCTGTCGATATACAACATCACTGCTTTAGAGATTTCAGTCATTTCTTCGGTGCTATACGTTTTACCATTTTCAATCATTTGTTATCCACGCCTTAGGAAGAAAATTCAAATAAGCTGATCTAAATCAGCCATATACTAACTTGTCTTTTTAATCAGACTATCAATCGAAACTACATTCGTTTTAGTGGTAGCAGGCTCATCCACAAAACGAGGACGCTCAGTAATATTAATACCTGCTTCTTTTGCAATCTCATACTCACGTGCAGAAATTAAATTGAAGCACATTTTAATATCTTCAATCGTTGCGTCTTGTAAAGGCGATTGCAGCCTTCTGTCAGAAGGCGTTACATCTTTAACGATATTCGCCAAGGTTTTACGCATAGCAATTAAAATGCGTTTTTCGGTAGTAAATTGCCCTGATTCTTCAGACATGAAAATCCTCTATTAGTAAGCTATTCCTTAGCAGACTAATATACTAGGTTTTTAAAGTGTGGCATATATCCCATACTCTATATGGATAGCCCTAACTATTTTCCTCTTTAGCTCCCATCATTTGCAACACAGTAGCACTCTCTACCCGATAAAAAACTCGGTTAGATATTTTTTTTGTCGCTACAACACCTTTCGCCCTTAAAACACTCAAATGTTGAGAGACATTACTTTGGCTTGTCCCCACGCTCGCAACAATATCCTGCACACTGACTTCTTTTTTACCAATAAAGCAAAGAATTTGTAAGCGCAACGGATGCGCTATCGCCTTTAACTCTTTTGATGCATTCTCAATATTGTCTCCCGACAAAACTCCGTGTGAAAATTCGCAATTAGATTCACTTATTGTAGTTAGATTATTCAAATGATTCGCCCAGTTAGTATATTAGATATTTATTATATACTAATTTTATTTTGTGTATAGTCTAACTAATAAAATTAACAACTTAGATGATTACTTTATCCGCACATCTTACCTATCTAGCCCTTTTTGAAAGAAAACTTTGCTTTTATTACATCAATAAAACGGCCTATCTTGTGGGGTTTTCCCACAACTGATAGGATTCCCGCACACTATATTCCTATTTTCAAGAGAAACTCATGCGACCAGCCCACCTTAACACTGTACTAGATGAAGAATTCCTCGGCGCTCAAAACGGCAGTCATACCCCTGTTATGTTGTGGGGAGCACCAGGCGTAGGTAAATCACAAATTATCGCTCAAATTGGTGATCGCCATGATATTCCCGTCATTGATATTCGCCTTTCACAAATGGAACCTAGCGACCTACGCGGTATTCCCTTTCGTGACAAAGACCAAGTAGAGTGGGCTATTCCCGCCATGTTGCCCAACAGTGAGCGTCACGGCAACAAAGGCATTTTATTTCTTGATGAAATCACCTCCGCCGTACCGAGTGTCTCTGCCGCCGCCTACCAGCTTATTCTTGACCGTAAATTAGGCGAATATGAAGTCCCCAATGGCTGGGCTATCTTTGCAGCAGGTAATCGCCAAGGTGATCGTGGCGTAACCTACGCCATGCCCTCCCCACTGGCTAATCGCTTCTCGCATTATGATGTTGATATACATCTTGATGATTGGGTCGCATGGGCATATCAACATGATATTCACGAAAGCATCATCGCCTTTCTACGTTTTCGTCCTGAATTACTGTTTGACTTTGACCCTGCACACAACCCCGTTGCCTTTCCATCGCCTCGCTCTTGGGAATTCACCAATCGCGCCCTAAAAAAATTCTCCGACAAGCCCATGTTACTGCTTGGCACACTGCAAGCCTGTGTCGGCCCATCGGCAGGTATTGAGTTAAAGGCCTTTATTGATAGTCTCGACCAAATGCCTGATCTTGATGCCATTGTACGCGGTGAAGATGTCAAAGCACCCAAAGAAATTGACCTACAATATGCCGTCGCATCCGCCCTTGTTGGTCGCGCCATTCGTGCAAAAAATGATGACAATGCCGACGAGATTTTTGGACATATCCTAGACTACGCCAAAGCCTTCCGCCAAAAAGAAATGGGCGTGATGTTAGTCTCTGACTTATTACGTGCCGTCGGTGACGACTTATTCAACGTCTCCGCCTTCTCACAATGGGCAGAATCAATCGGTGATATTTTATTGTATGACTAAAGAAGCCCTAGAGAAAAAAATCGCCTCAGCCCGTACCAAGCTCATCCTAGACAAACCCTTTCTTGGTGCGCTAGTGCTACGCCTTCCCCTGCAAGAAGCAGACCCCTCATGGTGCGCCACCACAGGCACAGATGCGCGTAAATTTTATTACAACCCCGCATATATTGACGAACTACGCCCCGCAGAAATGCAATTTGTACTAGCGCATGAGGCACTGCACTGCGCCCTCTCCCACTTTGCCCGCCGAGAACATCGCGTAAAACACCGATGGGACTTAGCCTGCGACTACGCCATCAACCCCATATTAATAGCAGATGGTTTAACACCACCACCTAACGTCATGATATTAAAGCAATACGCAGGTATGTCAGCAGAAGAAATCTACCCCCTAATTTCTGACAACGACAACAGCGACACAATGGATCAGCACCTCTATGACAAAGAAGATGATCCGAAAGAAGGCGGACAAGATAGCGAAGAAAACCCACTGGATGAATCATCAAAAAACACCCCACCGCCCAAAAGTAGCCAGTCAAACAACAGCAAAAAAGATTCTGATGATAAAGACTCGCAAGGCGCAGGCAAGCAACAGTTTGACGAATCCGCAGGAGGCAACACCGCCCCTCCGCCACCCTTAGAACAAGCCGAAGCCGAAGAACTCAGCATACAATGGCAACAACGCATGGCAGGCGCAGCACAACAAGCAGAGCAAGCAGGAAAACTCAGCGGCATTATGAAACGCCTAGTCGAAATACTCCTGCAACCAAGGCTCCCGTGGCGCTCCCTGTTAGCGCGCTATATGACCTCCGTCGCTCGTGATGACTACAGCTACCTACGCCCCTCAAGCCGACGCGGCGACCCCGCCATCTACCCCACCCTAAAAAGCAACGAAATAAACGTACTCGTCGGCTTAGATGTCAGTGGCTCAGTCAGCGACAAAGAACTCAACGACTGCCTCTCAGAAATCAACGCCATAAAAGGACAAATGCGCGCACGCATCACCCTAATCGCCTGCGACTCAGACATCATAGAAGGCTTCCCCAGCACCTTCGAGCCATGGGAAGAAGCCACCTTACCACAAGAAATAGCAGGCGGCGGCACAACCGACTTTCGCCCCGTTTTTAACTGGGCAGCACAACAAGACAAACAACCCGATATATTAGTGTACTTCACCGACACCCACGGTGACTTCCCAGCCTACGCCCCTAACTACCAAGTGATTTGGCTAGTAAAAGGCAAAGGACAAGTACCTTGGGGACAGCGAGTGCAGTTGAATTAAACACTTTTCTCTTCGCCCTCTTATATCTCTAGTCACGATGCTCTGCCTCGTTA
>CAZQTJ010000111.1:4118-5174 GCA_964596035.1 uncultured Cocleimonas sp.
CTTTCACCAGCTTAATCATTTCCTCTTGATGATCTGAAATAAGCTCATCATTCCAATCTTTATTTTTTTCGAAACTATCAGATATACATTTTAGTTTTAGCGTATCGTAAGTAGATTTTGCTTTTGCTTTTGCTTTAAAATCATCCATTTTCTTTAACACTGACTGATTACCATAAGAGGAGTTTTGGCTCACACTTAGCAACGTTAGATTACCAAATGAGTCTATCTTTTTTGGCGGGGTATTTCCATGCTCTTCATTTTGTGGAAACACATGCTCTACGGAATTTTTAGAACGAATACGATACCCCTTGAATTCTTCATCCTGTGTATTTTCAGCGTCCAATTTTTTCCATAATATGTATTCAAGCTTTTGAAACCAATAATGTTCAAAAGCGGTGCCTTTTTCCTCCTGCAAATAAGTATCTAGCCCCTCTGGGTATTTTGACTCGCTCATCTCAAAAGACACCATTAATTGATAGGAAGCTTCCTTTTTATTTGTTGCTAAGGATAAATTATTATCGATTTTTTCAAGCCGAAGATGCAAATCTGTTGGCTCTTGCATACAGTGATAAAGATAACTACTAAGCCAATATTGACGATTACGATCTGAGGTAAAGTACAGCAAGCTCTGCAACATCATCGTGTCCGTTTTTACCGCTTGAGCCTGACGGGTAAAACAGTTTTTTGCATTATTACTCTCGCTAAAGTGAATAAGCGTTAAAACCTCTTTGTTTTCTTGATCTTTTACAGGCATCCATCGAACAACCTTTTTATCAAAATAGTATCTTGTTGCCCACAGACAATTTAAAAATTCAACGATTTCCTCTTCTTTTGAGAGAGGTTCAAAAATTTCGAGTAAATTCTTAGTATGAAAACCTGTTTCAAAATCATCACCAGATTGATTTTTTAAATGAATTCGATAGGCATGCAATAATAGCTGAGGAAAACTAATAATTGCTCTACCTGACCCAAACGATTTTCTATCGACCTTATTATCGTTATCGCGAAAATCATTACCCAAATTATCATTTTCGATAATATTCGCAATGGTTTTAG
>CAZQTJ010000111.1:5274-6614 GCA_964596035.1 uncultured Cocleimonas sp.
CCCTCAATTACATCAGATTTTTTTAATTGAAACTTCGCTTTATCAAAATGTCTCAGATCACGTTTTGTAATATCTGTTAATACAAATAACTCACCAACATTCCTCTCAAAATAGTTATCCATATTTTCACACACTTGCCAGATTGCGTTGTAGCAGCTTTTGTCATGCTTGATCTTTTTAAATAAACGTGATTTTAAAATATCCGTTTGCTCTAGCTGTATACCTGAGTTATTCATCACAGCAAAGAGCTGGTTTAAATCGACACCTTCAGGAATAACATTCTTGACAAAACTAACTCTTTCATAAATAAAATCAGCTAGTTTTTTTTGATCGTTCTCTGCTATTTCTCGTATACGGTTAATCAACAGCTTAATTGCCTCAGCAATATGCTTCAAATAGAGATCATCTTTTATATCATCTAATAATAAAATATTTTGTGATGATTTATCGACAAGTTGCTGTATATAACACTCAACTTGATCTCGTATATCAAATCTAATTCTTTGCTTATTATCATTAACATGAATAAACGAAGTAATCTTAGAGCTAACACCTTCCACCTTAAAAGCAGTGGCTAATAGCATTAATGTAGTAAAACGTTGCTGCCCGTCGATCAACTCCGCAGAGTAGTCACCTGTTGTAGTATTGAGGCTTGAGGTTAATACCGTGCCAATAAAATATTCCTTACAAGGATTGCTCTTATAAGCCTCAACAATATCATCAAACAATGCATTGATCGCTTCTTCTCCCCAAACATAGGGACGCTGATAACTCGGTATCGAAAATATTTCTTTATTTTTTACTAACTTTTTTAAGGTAAAAACGCCTGTTTCTACTTTTTTCATGACTTAACCCTCAGCAGTTTGTTCTGTTATTATTTTTATTAGTTTTTTATCGTACTCTTCTGCGCTTATTGTCGTCTCATCTCCTTTCTTATCATTAAAATGAGAAAGAACAAACTTAACAAAGTCTTTTCTTATGGGGCTATTCTCTATCTCCTCTACACAAATATCATCATAAGTATACGTTTTTAGATACTGTAATAACGCTTTATGGGTAAAACTGGCATCAATACGATCCAGCAAATGAGTGTGTTTCAAAAAACTAGGGATACTCTGCTCTCTAACACTTGCATGTGTTAAACGTAAGGAATAGATACAGCGAAAAATCCACAATGATGCGTCATAAAGCTTTTGTATACCGTGTTTACTCACATAAAGTAGAATGGATACTTTAAATAATTCACTTAAATAAACACTACCCGCGTTGTTAGCAATAAAACGGTTGTAGAATTTTTTAGTTTTGTCATCGACTAAATTATAACTAACAAATAAACCATC
>CAZQTJ010000112.1:0-6553 GCA_964596035.1 uncultured Cocleimonas sp.
ATTTTTTAAGTATTATAGGCTTTAAAAGCTTCTAAGTTTATTAGACCATTACAGTTGAGGAACGAAACACAGGAAGGTTAGCTGGGCTTTTCAAGCTCAGCGCCAAGCGACAAATTGACGGATGTATGGCATCCTTCATATATTTGAAAAGTAGTTTACACTTTTGTAGCCCGTATGAAGTTTACGTAATACGGGATAGCGCGTTGCTACGACCTCCCGTATTCCGCTTAGGCTATATACGGGCTACGAAGATAGCCAATAAAGTGTAAAGCGAAATATGAAGGATGCGGGGTTTATCTACCACTCTATGAAGGGTTGTCTTAGTCAGTGTGTCAGTGTTGCCTCTATGCCCTTTTTGATATGTTTTCCACAACAACAGCTATATCTTCTGCTAACTGTTCAGTTTCTTCAGGATCATTACCTTCGACCATCACGCGAATTAAAGGCTCTGTACCTGAGGCTCTAAGCAGTACGCGACCTCGCTTGCCTAGCTGTTCTTCGGCTAATTTAACGGCATTTTGAATTTCTGGACTGTTTTTGAAATCAATTTGCTGAGATATACGTACATTTTTTAACGTTTGAGGGTATTTCTTCATAAGCTGTTTGAGTTCATGAAGCGACTTACCGCTACTAATCATTGCATTTAAAATTTGTAAGGCAGCAATCGTACCATCACCTGTTGGAATGCGGTCTCTTACAATAATATGCCCAGAGCCTTCGCCACCTAATACGCCATCATGCTTACGTAATAACTCCATTACATAGCGATCACCGACATCTGAGCGATGAAAATTTGCCCCTAGCTTCTCGATTGATTGTTGCAAACCTAAATTACTCATTAGTGTACCAACAACATCATTACCTAAGGTACCTTCTTGATGCTTGTAGTGGGCTATAATGGCAATGGCTTCATCGCCGTCTACTGTTTCACCTTTGTCGTCAACCATCATTAAGCGGTCGCCGTCACCATCAAGTGCTATACCAATATCAGCTCTATATTTTTTCACTTTTTTAGTGAGAGTTTCTAGGGAAGTTGCACCACAATGATGATTGATATTTGTACCATTAGGTTTGTCCGCAATGGTAATAATATCGGCTCCTAACTCTGTTAGTACATGCGGTGACACTTGGTAAGTCGCACCATTGGCACAATCTAGAATAATACGTAAAGACTCAAAGGAAATACTGGGGGGGACAGCACGTTTGCAGAACTCTATATAACGTCCTGCTGCATCTTCAATACGTATGACCTTTCCTAACTGAGCAGAGCTAACCGTCTCAATATCACGATCTAAATAGCTTTCAATTTCTTCTTCTACTTCATCGGCAAGCTTTGTGCCATCAGCAGAGAAAAATTTAACACCATTATCTTGATAAGGATTATGTGACGCGCTGATAACAATACCCGCAGATGCGCGGAATGTACGTGTCAGATAAGAAACAGCGGGGGTTGGCATCGGTCCAAGTAAGCGCACGTCAACACCTGCCGCAACCAGCCCCGCTTGCAAAGCGGTTTCTAACATATAACCCGATATACGGGTGTCTTTGCCAATAACGACCAAGGGATTCCCTTGTTTTGTTAATACTTTGCCTGCGGCCCAACCTAGTTTTAATGCAAAATCTGGTGTCATGGGAGCTTTGCCAATCTCCCCGCGAATACCATCTGTTCCGAAGTACTTTCTGCTCATTGTTATTACTCTTTTTCGAAAAATAGGTAGAGAAACTTTAGATGTCGTTCTCGTCTATTCTATACGTATGTTTGTTTATTTTAGAATATTTGGATGCGAGAAAAGTATAGCAGTTATAAGGAAAGTCACAATTCAGGGCTGATTATTGGTTATTGCACTATTTGTGATAAATCAAAAGATTGTGCCCACCTATTTATGCATAGGCACAGAGAAAAATAGCTTATTTTATGCTTGCAACGTTGCCTATCAGGAATATTTCAGGGTCGATTGTTTTACCGCTAAGGAGTATTTCTAGATGTAAATGTGGCCCTGTTGAGCGTCCTGTGCTTCCAACCTGAGCGATAATATCGTTTTTATTAATTAGCTGATCTTTTTTTACAAATGATTTTTTAAGATGGGCATAGCGAGAAATAATATTTTTTCCATGACGTATTTCAATAATATTGCCGTATCCCGATTTTTTTCCTGAAAAGATTACCTTCCCTTTTCCCAAAGGGTAGATGCGAGTACCAGACCGAGCCGCAATATCAATACCAGCGTGCATGCGTCTTCTACCGTTGAAAGGGTCTTTACGAATGCCATATTTTGAAGATAAGTTACCGTTTTTGACGGGAACATTATCCATGAAAATAATATCTCTTTGATCGGTTAGTTTAATTATTTGAGGCTCTTTATCGCTCTTTTTATTTATACTCGCCTTAGTTAAAGTAGGTTTCTCGCTGCGATGATTATCGAGCTTTTTAAGGCTTATTTGGGTGAAAAATAAAAAGACTAAACCAAAAAATAATAGGAGTGCATAGAAAGAAATCTTTCTTAAAATAATGTTAATCATAATTCTGAGGTAAAAAAGCTACGGGGGGCGGGGATAATAGCAAATATAGAATAGCAATGTTAGAATATTCTGATATATCTATATTACTTGAGGTTTTTCATCTGCTTAAGTTGCCGCTAGTTCTTTAGAATTTAAACTTCTGTTCATAAATCATTCATTGCTTTCTTGCTACTATCGCGAGTGATCGATCTGTATCCGTCGTGTTTCAATAATAAAAATATTTCAGCGTCTTAACGGGGGAAGAGAAAATCAAGGAAAAGGGTCTTTTCAGAAAGATGTTACTAGCAAATAACATCATTAATAAAAAATAATCTGGTTTTAAATAATGTCTAAAAATAAAAGTGTGAAAATATTATTCAACCGCTTTATGGCGACTTGCTTTTTAACATTAATTAGCTTTTCTGCACTTGCTGAAGATACGGAGATTTATAAAAATTTAGTACCTCCTGCGAATGCCAATATCATGTTTATCCTAGACCTTTCTGGCAGTATGTTATACGACATGACGTCTGAGAAATATCCGTTAAACTCTTCAACAGAACGATTAACGGTCATGAAGTCTGCATTGGATACGGTGTTATCAGACCCTGATCTTAAAAATATAAATATTGGTTTAATGGGGTTTTCAGGCGTTGGTACGAGTAGTTCGGCACACGGACCAACCTTCCCTGTTGCGGATGCCGAATTTAGATCAGGCGGAACATTAGCTAGAAACCCATCTTTTGATCCTCTTGCTGAAGATAGTGCCATGTCTATTGCAGTGAAAGCGGAATGGGCAAACTTAAATTCAAAATACCCGTGGCTTAAGACGAAAAATGATCATTGGATATCTAAGTTTACGTCTTCTCCCTTTGTAAAACCTGCGACGAAGACATCAGAAAAAAAGGCAACCGCATCAGAGACTAATACGAAAGAATATATACAGTTAGCCGCGAGCACATGGGAAGCAACAGGTGAAACTCCCATTGTTGATGCCTTATATGAAGCTGCCTTATATTTTAGAGGTGACAAAGTAGACTATGGTAAATACTTACCAACGGATAAGCGCTCATCTCATCCCGCAGCCTACAAAGGCATTATTAAAAAAACAAAACTCCCTGCAAAATTAGTTTGCTCTAACCAGTATTGCGGGGGAAGCACAGGCGTCGCTTGTGATGGAACTGAAACATGTACAAATTATGCGGCAGGAACAAAAAAAGTGAATTGCTGGGACGGTAGTCTTACGGCTTGCAATACCAATCATCCCACATGGAGTAATTGTACTTTAATTCCTCATAACAGTTGTACATATAGTTGTCCTGATGGTTTTTATGATGAAGGAGGAAATTGTAAAAATCCTAAGAAAACCTGTAAAAAGAATGACTATTATCAATGTGATATTCCTTACGCCGCTTATCAGGTGTGCAAGCAACAAGTTTGTAAAAATGTTGTCGATGAAGTCGTGACAGGAAACCCTGACTATATATCGCCGATTAAAAAGGAATGTCAAAGCAGTACCTTGATAGTTATGTCAGACGGAGAGCCAACCATTAATACGAGTGCTAATAAAGTAACAGGACTCATTTCAAGTAAGTATAGTAATGGCTGTAAAGATAAGAGTAGTGCTGCCGCAGATGATATTGCTTACAATGGTCGCTGTGGTGTTGAGCTGGTTAATTATTTGCACAAAGAAGATCAATCGACACTGAAGGGAGATCAGACAATAGAAACATCCACCATTGGTTTTGCTTTAAATGGAAATGCAGATGCTGCTAATTACTTAAAGAATCTAGCAAAAAGTGGTGGAGGTCAATTTTATGACGCAAAAGACGGGGCTAGTTTAGCGGATTCATTTAAAGATGCGATTTCGGGTGTTGGAAAAAAAGCAAGAATGTTCTCAACGCCTACTTTTGTCGTAGACCCTGCTAATTTATTAGAACATGCTAATGACGTTTTTCTCCCTGTTTTTTCTAGAAAGCGTAAACCTTTATGGAGTGGCAACTTAAAGAAATTCACCTTAAAAGACGGAATGATTGTCGATAAAGCGAAAGTAGCCGCCACAAATGCAACAGGCGTATTACGCGCAGATGCCCAAGATGAATGGGCAGCAAAAGTGCCCGATCATTCTGTTGAAGGTGGTGGTGCAGCCAGTTTGCTAGACCCTGCTAAACGTCATTTACTCACCGATGCTTCGGTAACGATTAGTGCAGGTTCTAACAATGTATTAAACAGTTTGAATAAGTCGAATGTAACAAAAGCAATGCTTGGTGACAGCGCAATGAGCGATGCAGAGCAAAACAACTTACTGAGCTTTATTCAAGGTTATGAGGCGGACGGTACAACGGCTCGCCATCACATGGGCGACATTGTTCACAGTAAACCTGTTGTCGTTTCCTATGCAGGAGAAAGACGTGTTTTTGTGGGTACGAATGAAGGTTATTTACATTCATTTGATACTAAAACAGGCGAAGAAAAATTTGCCTTTATGCCAGAAGTATTAATGAAAAATATCGACATCCAATATCGCAACGATGCCAGCGATAAACACGTATCAGGTGTTGATGGTGAAATTACGGTTTGGGTGCAAGATAAAAATCAGAATGCTCAAGTAGACAAAGGCGAAAAAGTATATCTATTCTTTGGTCTGCGCCGAGGAGGCAAAGCCTATTATGCGCTAGATGTTTCAGACCCTAATAAAGACCCAACACTATTGTGGCGTATCGACCCTTCACAAAGTGATTTTAGTGAGCTAGGACAAACGTGGTCTAAGCCCGTTTTAACACACTTGCGTTACGGTAAAAAGAAAGACCTACGCCCAGTCTTAATTTTTGGTGGTGGTTATAACACCCGCATTGATGAGCAAGATACGAAACTACGTGTAGCAGCATCCACAGCCAATGCAGGAACCAGCGTTTACATTGTTAATGCCAAAACGGGCGCACTTGTTTGGCGAGCTGACAATATTAATATCAAACAAGATATGGAGTACTCAGTCCCCAGCACCATAAGAGCCTTAGATATGGACAGAAATGGTTCTGTTGATCGGCTTTATTACGGTGATATGGGCGGTAATATTTGGCGAGTAGACTTAAATGCAGGTGACTTTATCCCGAAGGGCGACCTGCATGATGTATCAAAAGCCACCTTACATAAGTTGGCTGAATTAGGGGCGAATACAGGAAGTGATTTACGCAAGTTTTTCTATGAGCCAGATGTTGCCTTCTTTAGGTATCATGGCACATTTTATTTAACATTGGCGATTGGTAGCGGTTATCGTTCACATCCTTTAAATGAAAATATAGTGGATCGTTTTTATGTATTGAGAGACAAGTATGTATTAAATACGCCTGATACAAACTTCAAAATAATTGAAAAGGATAGCGGGGTAAATCTAGCTAAAGCACCGTTAGCACTGACGGAAGATTTACTTGCAAGCAATTATTATGGCTGGTACTTAGATATTAATGCGACTCAGCATGAAAAAGTACTGTCAAAAGCGACCACCTTCATGAGTCGCGTGGCATTTTCCACCTTTGGTAAAACAAGCGCAGGTTCTAAAGTCTTAGGAAGTTGTGAAACGTCAACTAATTTTCAATCTAGAGCTTATGTTCTAGATCTTTTAAGGGGGAGGGCAGTTATTGACTTTGATACAGGGGCAACAGGGAATGAAGCCTCTGTAAAAATATCAAATGAAGAAATAGTCGCAACACCACAGATTTTCTTTAATAAGATGAAATCATCGAAAAATAAAAACTGTAGCAAAGATGACTGCGAACAAACCTTCTCAATTCGAGCAGGAAAAAACAAGTCGCCTTTTGTAAGTGCAGCAACGAAAGGTGCCAAAGTGAATATCAGTAAAGAATTGCCTAAAGTATTTTGGAGGAATCAACACAACTAAAGCATACTCTCTATCTTTTATCCGCATTGTTAATATTTTACGTCTATACTTTTAGGCGTAAGTCTGAAAATAGCCCCGTAACTTCTCATAATCAACTGGCAGGAGTGCAAGCTTTGACTTTGTCTGGTATTTGTTTTACATGGTTAAATGTAGGTT
>CAZQTJ010000113.1:0-3394 GCA_964596035.1 uncultured Cocleimonas sp.
CAGCGCATAATATAGACAAACCATTGCTTTGATTCTTTGTTTTTCATGTTATTGTTATCAACCTCATAGATATTGGTAGCCTATTCCTGTGTCAGACACTCCCATATTACATATTTTAATGCCTGATTTATTGCAGCCGCTTAAACTTTGGCAACAAGACTTTGGTTTTACACCACAGTCGAATATTACAGCGGGCTTATTAGCAAATAGCCAGCAAAAAAAAGTCCCTTTTTCAGGCTTGGATTCTAGTCTATTCAGTTTACTCGGTTTTCCTGCGGATATAGAACTCCCCTACGCTTATTATCGTGCTAAAAAAGATCGCTTAAACGCTGTTTTGGCAGAACATAATGGCGCAATGCTTTGTGCTGATCCTGTACATTTAAAAGCAGGAATGAGTGAAATCATCATGGATACACATCACTTTGATGACCTGAGTGCAGAGGAAGCAGATAGTTTATTAGCTGTGTTAAATCAACACTTTGCCGAAGATAATTTACGCTTTGTAAAGGGCTCGCCGAATGCTTGGTACTTGCTATTAGATGCTGATGACTCTATACAAACGACACCTTTACGTGAGCTACGTGGCAAAGATACTGCAAAATATCTGCCTCAATCGCAACAGATTAACCTTCATACTATCCAAAATGAAATTCAAATGTTACTGCATAGCTCAGAGGTCAACCAACAGCGAGAACAAGACGGTAAACTAAGCATTAATAGTTTGTGGCTGTGGGGCGGAGGTTCACAATTAAAAGCACGCACGCGAGTTCGTTCGGTCATTGGGGGTGGCGTTCGGGGGGAGGTTGTTGCGACAGTTGCTGGCTGTCGCTACTTAGCCTCAGCAGTAGAGCCTGAAGAAGAGTTAAGCCAACTACCTGCGGGCGGGCATCATCTTTTAATTCTAGATCAGCTCACGCCTTTTGCATTAAATGATGACCCTGAAGGCTGGCAGCAACAATTAAATAAGTTAGAAGCTATGTGGCTGCAAGCCGCAGAAAAACTTTTAAATAAAGGAAAACTAAAACTACTATTGCATGATTGTGACGGAAATAGTTTTACACCTGAAAAGTCGAATCCTTTAAATAGATTATGGCGAAAAATAATAAGCGACAAAACTAGCCTAATGGAGTTTGTAAAATGAAATTAATACAGCGCGAACTAACGGGAAAAATATCCAGCCAAGAGACTGCTTCGCCCTTGTTGCAACGTGTTTTTTCTGCCCGAGGTATTAATGAAGCAGATGAGCTAAGCGTTGAACTTAAAGACCTGCATCCTATTTCTCAATTAAAAGACATTCACAAAGCCGTTGCGGTATTAATCGAGACTTTAGAAGCGAATGAAACCATTGTGATTATTGGTGATTTTGATGCAGATGGCGCAACCGCCACAACAGTAGCCGTAAAGTCGTTACGCATGATGGGCTATAGTAATATCCACTATCTAGTGCCTAATCGTTTTGAGTATGGCTACGGCTTAACCCCCGAAATAGTCGTTGAGGCACAACAATATAGCCCTCATTTAATTATCACCGTCGATAACGGTATTTCGAGTGTGGATGGTGTAGAAAAAGCCAAAGAATTTAACTGCCGAGTCGTTATCACTGACCATCACTTACCTGGACATCAACTACCTGATGCCGATGCCATTATTAACCCCAATCAACCAAATGATATTTTTCCTTCAAAAAATTTAGCAGGCGTTGGTGTTGTTTTTTACTTAATGCTGGCACTTAAAAGCAAATTACAAGAAAAAGGCTACTTCCAGCAGCATAATATCCCCATTCCTAATTTAACCAGTTTGCTCGATTTAGTAGCGCTCGGCACAGTTGCGGATGTTGTGCCGCTGGATAAAAATAACCGTATTTTAGTCGAGCAAGGCTTACGACGTATGCGTAGCAAACAATGTTGCGTTGGCATACAAGCCTTGTTTAGCGTAGCAGGGCGTAATATCGAAAATGCCGTGAGTAGTGACTTAGGTTTTAGTTGCGGTCCACGTTTAAATGCCGCAGGGCGTTTAGATGATATGGCGGTTGGCATAGAAACTTTACTGTGCAACGACTATCAACAAGCAATGGAAATGGCAGGGGCTTTAGACGACCTCAACAAAGATCGTCGCGAAATTGAAAACAGTATGAAAGGCGAGGCATTACAGCTCTTAGAAACTGAATTTGAAAATTTAGACGCTGAAGAGAATATTCCTGTTATTTTCTGTCTCTATAAAGACGATTGGCATCAAGGCGTAATCGGTATTTTAGCCGCACGAATTCGTGAGCGTTATCACCGCCCTGCCATTATCTTTGCTCCAGGTGATGAGGGGATTATAAAAGGCTCTGCACGTTCCATATCAGGTTTACATATCCGCGATATTCTCGATGTGGTGGCGACACAAAACCCCAATTTGATCGATAAGTTTGGTGGACATGCGATGGCAGCGGGCTTGAGTATGGGAGAAGAAAAACTGCCCGAATTTATCGAAGCCATCACCACTGCAATCACTGAACAATGTGATTCCTCCATCTTCCAAGAAAAACTATTAAGCGATGGCGAGTTACAGATTGATGAGTTAAACCTAAACAGTGCCGATCAAATACGCTTTGCCGCACCGTGGGGGCAACATTTCCCTGCGCCTGTATTTGATAATCATTTTGAAATCATCCAAAAACGTATTTTAAAAAATGCTCATGTGAAATTGGTATTGCGTTTAATACTAAACCAAGAAAAAACCGCCACCACCATTGATGCCATCGCCTTTAATGTCAATTTAGAGGAATGGCCAGAGCAGGGGGCTAAGGTGCATTTATTGTATAAACTGGATGTAAATGAGTTTCGCGGAGTGAGTTCAGCGCAATTAATGATTGATCGTTTATTGTGATTAGAGCTTTGATATAAAAGAATATTTTTATTGTGTTATGATGTGTTCCTTCATGTAAAGCATGAACGATAACAATGCAAACAGGTCATACAAATGAACTCAATAAATAATATTAATAACAGGACTTTATGATAATGACACGACTAAATCCGCTAAGTTTACTCTTTTTTATCTTGCTTTTTACCCTTACCGCCTGTGGTGGTGGGGGAGATAGCAAGCCTACCGTGACAATTAAAAAAGGCTCTTTAGTGGTGAATAGTAAGCCATTAGCAGGCATTCGTTATCGTTCAGGAGCAACAACAGGTATCACAGGTTCTTCGGGAGTTTTTGATTACGAGAAAGGTAAAGAGGTTACTTTTTCCTTAGATAGTGAAATTTTAGGTAAATTGTCGAGCGAAACAGTCGCCGCCACATCGCCCACAACATTAACGCAAATTGTGAACTCTGGTGAAAACCCTAGCGAGATTATTAAAGAGCTGCCTGAACTCTATAAACAGTTTGATACAGGCGGAAAATATATTGA
>CAZQTJ010000113.1:3494-6535 GCA_964596035.1 uncultured Cocleimonas sp.
GTTAAAACCTCTGAGAATCCTATTCTTAAACATTTACCGTTATTATTAACCGACTTAAATCCTAAAAACGCCGATGTTATTTTTGCGGGCTTTTCTACTTATCAACTCGAACAAGCCTTATTTAAGCCAGACTCATTACCACTTAATCGCTCTTTAGGGATCAATTTAGAAACACCACAGGCAGAGGCTGACGGCATTTATCAACCACTTCCTTTTGCGGATATTTTTCGTGTATCACGCCCCTTCAAAGAAGATTCGTGTACAGATATTAGCTATGACCGTGCAGGCTGGCCGTTAGATTTACCCGCTAGTTGTGCTTCTCAAGGCGATAAAAAATATGCAAAAACCCGTATCTTGCAGTTTATGCCCGCAGGTGCGGCTCCCGCAGGACGTTATACTGTACTTTATGATGGCAAAGGCGATATATCGTTTAGTGGTATGGCAAGTAATAAGCAGTCCGTAGCGGCGGGGCATTTAACTGTCGATATAAAACCGTTGCCAAAATCACAAAGTATTCATGGTGTTGAGGTCTTTCTTACTAAGATAGATGCGAGTGACCCTTTGCGTAATATCCGCATTATTATGCCAGGGGGAATTTGTAAAGGCAGTCCATTTAAGCGTGTAGAATCAAGCGGTCAGTGTTCAGATGATCATCCCTATATCGCTTTTGCGGATGTTTTAAAGAATAACCGTGACGCTATTGTCTTTAATCCTGATTATCTTAAATTTCATAAAGATTTCCGTGTATTGCGCATGATGAACTTTATGGAAGCAACCCCGCGTCGTCCTGAGTCTAATAGTATTAATCCCTGTTTAAGTGAAACCAATGCCTTGACAACAGCTAAGACGGCATTGGCTGATTTAGCTGCCGACACCTCATCATCCGCAGAAAGTATTTCAGCGGCAGAAGCAGATGTCGCTGAGGCGAAAGCGGCTTATAGCACTTGCTTAACCAAGCCTAGAAAGTGGAATGATATTGCCAAAGTATCTGATGCGAGCTGGGGTGGGTCATTTAAAACCATTGTGACTGAGCGTTTTGGTGTGCCACTTGAAGTAACGGTCGCATTAGCCAATCTATTACAAGCACATCCTTGGTATACGATGCCCTTTAATGCGGATAATGACTATGTTGATCGTTATGCTACTTATCTAAAAAATTATTTAGATAAATCACTGAAAGTACATATTGAATATACCAATGAATTTTGGAACGGTGGGTTTTGGGGTTCACAATATGCATTAGAAATGGGTTACAAATTGGGTTTAAATAAACCCAAAATGGCTTTTAGAAATGAAGATCATAGCGCTCGTGTGCGTTATTACTCTAAGCGTTCGGTAGAAGTTTTCAAGCGCTTTGAAAGCGTGTTTGGTGGTACTAAACGACTGGTGCGTATCATTGCTTCAAACCATAAGTCACACGCAACGAGCCGTGAAATTTTAGCTTACAACGATGCCTCTAAATATGCCGATGTGTTAGCTATCGCACCGTATATCCACGGTTGTTGGGCGCGTAGTCGTAAATCAGGGGAAGAAGATATTGCGATTGCTCAATGTAGTGATACGGATGTTGTGCCTGTTGTATTTACTGAAGCTACATCCTTGGATGATGTATTTAAGGTAATGAACTCTACTTATACATCCACAGCAAGTACGACAGCAACACAAGGCGATACAGATTCAGTCAGTGCAATTACACACCTAATTTCGAATCAAGTGACAGTTGCTAATGAATTTGGTGTGGATTTATATGCGTATGAGGGCGGACAGCATTTAAAAGTTAATTTTGGCGATACAGAAATTTCTGATGCTAAGAAGAATAGCTTGCAAGACTTGTTTATTGCAGCGAATAAAGATGCTCGTATGGGAGAGATTTATACCACCTTATTAAGCGAGTGGAAAAAACGTGGGGGTAAGCAGTTTATGCTCTTTACCTCGCCTCAAAGCTTTAATCGTTTTGGCTTTTTTGGTATCAAAGAATACATCAATCAAGCGCGTATTGACGCACCTAAATATGATGCTGCGATGCGTTTTCAAGAAGAAACTGCGGGTTGTTGGTGGGCTGACTGTCAGTAATGTTTGATATGTTGAATCCCTTGGATCTACACAAGGGGTTCAACGAGGGCAAAGTTATAATTTATTAGCGATAGTCGCCCAAGCATTTTCATCACCCAAGCGTATTACTCTATCTTTCATTCCATACCACGCTTGTAAACCTCCTGAATGCACAATAGCAATAGAACTTCCCGCCTTATATTTACCATCTTCAATATTTTTTATAAGTTGCCGACACATTTTGCTAGTGTAAATAGGGTCAAGCAGAATATTAGTTTGTTCTAAGAATTCAAGAATGAAATTTAATAACTCAATATCAAACTTGGCATAGCCACCAAAATCAGCGCTTTGAATAGTGTGTTGACTATTACTTATTTTATCATAGAGTAATTGATCGACGTTTGTGTACACACTTTGATCTTTCAATACTAAATATCCATGTACGGTTTGATGTTGCAAAGCACCCGTCACTAATCCTGCAAAGGTAGTACCTGTGCCACAAGCAACGGTTACCACATCAGGCACTTCTAACTTATTGTCTAAGTAACCTTGGTTTATCTGTTGCATAAGTACAGCACAGCCCTGTAGAGCTAACTTATTACTACCACCTTCTGGGATGATAAAAGCCTTAGGATATTGTTGTTGCAGTGCTTGTAGGTAATCAACATCATGTCTTCGACGATAAGTGTTTCTATCGACAAATAACAAGCTCATTCCTGCTTTTGAGGCGGTACTTAGAGTCGGGTTGCTCGCGTATTTTTCTTCACCGCGAATAATGCCAATACTCTGTAAGCCTAATGATTGTGCATAGAGGGCTAAAGCATGAATGTGATTTGAAAATGCTCCACCAAAGCTGAGTAATTGCTGATAAGACGGTTGTTTTAGGTAGTCAATATTAGGTTGAAGTTTATAAATTTTATTGCCACTGGCAAGAGGATGAACTTTATCGGCTCGTACTACCTGTAGTGATACCCCCATTTTTTCTGCAA
>CAZQTJ010000114.1:0-3223 GCA_964596035.1 uncultured Cocleimonas sp.
ACTTTTGTACCACTCTCTTTTAAAATCAACTTTTGCATTTTCGCCTTTGTTAATGATTTTTCTTAATTTATCAGCGGTCATCCTTGCCTCTTATATCAATAATAATCAGAGTTAGCATATCATTAAGGTTGTTTAATATACATATTAGTAGAATATATTTTAGTAACTTCTCGTAATCAACAGGTAGGAGTGAAAGCTTTAGCTTTTCTGTGGGTAAAGGCTTTTCTTCTAATCCTTGATTCATTTTATTTTACCAGTACCATAGTGCCATCATTTTTTATGGCGCTTATTTCTATGGAATTTATCTCAACAGCTATCCCCGAGGTTATTTTGGTTAAACCTCAAGTTTTTGGCGATCATCGCGGTTTCTTTATGGAGACGTGGCAACGCCAGCATTTTGCGGAGAATGGGATTGATTATGATTTTGTGCAAGATAATCACAGTAAATCATCGCATGGGATTTTGCGCGGTTTGCATTATCAGTTGATTCAACCGCAGGGGAAATTAGTGCGGGTTGTGGAGGGCGCGGTGTTTGATGTGGCGGTTGATTTACGCAAAAAGTCGCCGACCTTTGGGCAGTGGGTGGGCTATGAGTTGTCGGCGGAGAATAAACACATGCTATGGGTTCCACCAGGTTTTGGACATGGTTTTTATGTGATGAGTGAGTCGGCTGAGTTTGTGTATAAATGCACGGATTATTACGCGCCTGAGCATGAGGGCTGTGTGCGTTGGGATGACCCTGCATTGAATATTGATTGGCATTTAGTGGAGGGCAAGCAGCCAATATTATCGGATAAAGATGCGAATGCGACTTTATTAGCGGACGCGATTGTTTTTGAGGGTGATGTATGAAAACGGTATTAATTACAGGGTCAAACGGACAATTAGGTTACGAGTTGCCACGTACTGCGCCTGATGGCTTTCAATGTGTGCTGACTGATAAAGATGAGTTGGATATTACTGATTCCGAGGCGGTTAACGCCTTTGTGGAGAAGTGTAAGCCTGATGTCATTATCAATTCTGCTGCTTATACGGCGGTTGATAAAGCGGAGGAAGAGCAAGCCTTAGCGGCGGCTATCAATGAAACAGGTGCTAGCAATCTCGCGCAGGTATCTAAAGATAATGGTATTAAGTTTATCCAAACATCAACTGATTTTGTGTTTGATGGTAAGGGTTGTTCACCTTATTTAGTGGAGGCGCCAACGAACCCGCAAGGGGTATATGGTCAGACGAAAGATGATGGTGATAAGGCGGTTTTAGAGATATTAGGTGATAATGCCTTTATTATCCGCACTGCTTGGTTGTATTCTGCGCATGGTAATAATTTTGTTAAAACAATGTTGCGCTTGATGGGTGAAAAAGATCAGTTAGGCATTATAGCGGATCAAATAGGTACGCCAACGTGGGCGAATCCATTGGCGCAAGCGATTTGGCAGGCGATAGAAAAAGATTGTGTTGGTCTTTATCACTGGACGGATGCGGGGGTTGCTAGTTGGTATGATTTTGCGGTGGCGATACAAGAAGAAGCATTAGCAATGGATTTATTGGATAGAAAAATATCCATTAAACCATTAACAACCGCAGATTATCCTACGCCTGCAAGTCGTCCCGCTTATAGTGTGTTAGATAAGTCTACAACATGGAAAGCACTAGGTTTACAGAGTGAGCATTGGCGATTTGCGTTAAGACGTATGTTAGAAGAGCTGAAAGGTGATTGTATTGATGTGCCTTTTATGTTGCAGGAAAGAGTGCAGGCTTTAAGGGATAGCAGATAGCCGTTTTGGAATATAAAAAATTAATGATTAGAGAAAAATTATGCGTAAATTATTAGTAACAGGTGGTGCGGGATTTATTGGTGCAAACTTTGTTTATTATTGGCTGCGAGAGCATTTAGAAGACAAAGTGGTGGTATTAGATGCGTTAACGTATGCAGGTAATCTTCCTAGCCTTGATGGTTTAAAAGACAATCCTAATTTTAGTTTTGTGCAGGGGAGTATTGCGGATGATGCTTTGGTTGAGCAGATTTTAATTGATAATGATATTGATACCATCGTTAATTTTGCCGCTGAAAGCCATGTGGATCGCTCCATTTCGGGGCCTGATATTTTTATCGAAACGAATATTGTCGGCACGCATAATCTTCTTAAAGCGGCGCGTCGGGTTTGGATTGAAAATGAGGCGACAGCCAAACCTAATCATCGTTTTCATCATGTGTCAACCGATGAGGTTTATGGTGAGCTAGAAGATGATGAAGATGCTTTTACCGAAGATCATGTGTATGCGCCAAATTCTCCTTATTCTGCGAGTAAAGCATCGTCCGATCATTTAGTGCGTGCTTATCATCATACTTTTGGTTTGAATGTCACCACGACGAACTGTTCAAATAATTATGGTCCTTATCAGTATCCTGAAAAATTAATCCCTTTATTTTTAAGCAATATTTTACGCAGTAAGCCGTTACCTGTGTATGGCTCAGGTAAAAATATTCGTGATTGGTTGTATGTGGATGATCATGCGCGTGGTATTGATGTGATTTTAGAGAAGGGTAAGGTTGGCGAGATTTATAATATTGGTGGTAATAACGAGTGGACGAATATTGATATTATCATGCTGTTATGTAAAGAGATGGATCGTATGTTTGCGGCTGATCCTGAGTTGCATAAGCAATATCCTGATGCTGCGCCTGCTAATGGTAAAAAATCAGCCGATTTAATTACTTATGTTGAAGATAGAGCAGGGCACGATTGGCGCTATGCGATTGATGCAACGAAGCTAGAAACGGAGCTAGGTTTTAAACCACAAGATACGTTTGAGACAGGCATTATTAAAACGATTCAGTGGTATATGAATAATCAAAAGTGGTGGGAGCCGTTGTTGTTGAGTTAATGGTTTAGGAGTAAGGGGGGGGGCATAAAAAATGCGAGAACAATGTCTCGCATTTTAGTGATTACCTAAGATGGCATTAACACGTCGATAGCATCATGAAGGCATATCGATAAGAAGCAATATTGCGGATAAGCTTCTATATTTTTATCGATTTTGGAAGCGTTTTAGAGCATCGCGCGTTTGATTGCCAACAACACCATCGATAGCACCTTTATAGTAACCTTTAGCTTTAAGCTTTCTTTGTAATGCATAAACATCAACTTGAGGTCTTGGCTGCTGCTGTCTTACTGCTGGAGCATGTCTTACCATTACCTTTTTACCGTAGGAATGTTTTCCT
>CAZQTJ010000114.1:3323-6520 GCA_964596035.1 uncultured Cocleimonas sp.
AATATAACTGATGCGAGTGAAATTTGTTGTTTTCTGTTCATTAATAGTGTCCCCATTAGTAATGATGTTAATTAAATTAAAAAGATTGTATTTGCTCTCTCTACCAGTAATTCTCTCAAGGATATAGCCTCTCCTTATTGAGTTTTATTGGTGTGTCACAACGGTTAAAGTTGTGATAGCAAATAATGTGTAATTATTATTATTTATTAAATTGATAACATTAATCTTTTCCAATACTACAGCATTTTTTTTTAAAATAGAATACTTTAAAGATAAAGGGGGGGGGCGGTATTGTTTCTGTCCACCTATGTAGCAATTGCGTTGCTATTATTCAGATGTAAAATCAATAATTTCTCCTGCTAAAACAACAATTTGTTCGATTGTTTTTTATACGAATAAACGTCTATGATAGAGGGTGGAATAATCACTATTTCAACTAATGCAGGGTGTATGCGGCGTATATTAACGCTATTACCCTTGGCTTTTTCTTCTGTTCTTATTGTTAATACTTGCTGAGGATTTAGATTTTCACGAATTATTTCTACGAGGTACATAGGAGCTTCTCCATGGGATGTGGGGTATTACTACAAACTATATCCTTAGCTATTATTAAAGTGGAAAAAATACGACAAACTGTCTTCTTAGGGATGTTTTTCTTTAATATTGATGGTAACTAAGTACTTCTGGTTGTAGTTTAAAACCAACAACTTTGTGATACGGCTGATTTTTTGTTATTGTGTAAGAACTCTGCGTATTTGGGCGGATATTAATATTAATTAAAATCAGAGGATGATTAAATGTCGATGAAAACAAAACTATCTATTGTGGGCTTGGTGCTAGCGGGAACTTTATTGAGTGGCTGTGGAATGATAGGGGCTGGGATGTCTCAAACTCAAAATGCTACTCCAGCTCCTATTAAAGCAGCACCTAAAACAAATCCGAATACTCATACGCATCCTGCAAACAAGTGTACAAACTCTATTTCACATACACATGCAAATGGGTCAAAAGCTCATAAGCATCGTTATAGTTGTCAGTCAGCTGTGAAGAAAAATGCGAATACTCATCGACATCCTGCTAACCGTTGTACCAAGTCAATGTTTCATACTCATGCAAATGGTAAGCGCGCGCATTCACATCGTTACAGTTGTAAGTCTACAGGTATGAGAAATGCGAATACACATCGTCATCCTGCGAATAGATATACTCGTTCAGTGAGCCATACTCATCCAAATGGTGCGCGTAAGCATACCCATAAATATACTAATCATCGTTAATTGATAAGATAGCATGACTTAAAAGGTCGTATATAAATTTTATATACGGCCTTTTTTATGGTTGTGATTTTTCACAATGGTTGAAGCTGTTTTTTCTTAAAAAATAGGCGGTTAATTCTGCAACTTCTTTGGAAAATAATAATCTTGTATGAGATATTGGCAGTGTCATATGGGATGTTATTTTATCGTGGAGAGTTTCCTCTAACATCACAGTGCCATCACCTTCTCTAGGTAGCCCTCCTATTATTGTGGCCAGTCCGAAATTAACTTTTCCAGCTATCATTCCCCAAGGTCGAGAGGGCTTCCATATTGGAATATTTTCACCTGAGAGTCCTCTTTTCATGCTGTTGGCTAATAGCTTATTAATGATTGCTATGTGTTGTAATTTTCTGGCAAACCAGCTTCCTTGGATGGGAGTGCCTAACATCACAATATTTCCTTTGGGAATATCGTCAAATTTTGCTAATAAATGAGCGGTAACGATACCACCTAAGCTATGAGCAACAATATGTAGATTATCGACCTCAAGCTTGAGAATTTTTTGGTGGAGAATAGTGGCGTTTGCAGCAGGTGTTTTTAATATAGATTGGTAAGAAATAGTATGAACAATAAAGTTTTCTTTTCTTAGTTGCTTAGCAAGATAGAACATCTCGAAGGCATTCATCAAGACCCCATGAAGGATAAGAACATGGGGGCGTTTTTGATTTTTTTTAGGATTCAATTGTTTGTTTTTTTAATTTATACAGAAGCGGTTTCTTCTATGTCATCAACAGAATAGGGCAAGTCAAGCAAGGTGATTTTTCCTTGTTCCACACTAGTATCTTCACTTAGGCTTAGATTTTTATCTGCATGTGCTATTTTAAGAATAGCCAATGCTTCTGCTTTTCCTGATGGGTTGATAACGGTAGTGAGGATTTTTCCTGCTTCGCTATCGCTAAAGCCTTCCGCATAAATTTTTTGTCCAATTTCTGGAAGCTCATTGCTATTGATTTCAATGCGATACATGCGACGTTTGTTTTTCCCTAGATACTTTAAACGTGCAACAATTTCTTGCCCAGGATAACAGCCTTTCTGAAAATCTACGCCATCAATGACCTGTAGATTAAGCATTTGAGGAATCCATGCTTCAGAACTTGCTTTGTTGACAACAGGAAGTCCCGCAACGATATTGAGATAATCCCAACCATTGCTACTAACAGGGGCTGCCCGCACATTGCAATGTTCCCATAAGCTTTTTGCATCTTCATATTCACCTATAATTTCAAAGCGTGGGACAGTACCAGATAAGCGTAAAATGCTTAAATTACCATGTTGGATTGTTTGATTGTCCTTTGTTGGTACAAGTTCTTCATCAAGAATAGTTCTTAAATCTCTTTCGGCATATTCGCCTGCATAACCAAAATGTATAAGGTTGGCAGAGACGTCTTCAAGTGTCACTTTTGACATCATGACATACATGCGTAATTTTTTAATGACAGGGTCAAGTAAGTCGGCGGGGAGTGTTAAATAATATTTATCCGCACGTTTAAATAAGCGAAAATTACTAATAACGCGTCCTTTAGGAGAACACCATGCGCTTAGTTGATGAGTCGTTTCAGTGACTCGGTGAATATCATTGGTGAATTGGTTTTGTAGAAAGGACTCGGCATCTTCTCCGTGAACTTCAATAATTCCGCGATTGGATAAATCGGAGAGGACAGAGCCTTGTGGTGGAATGCGATTTTCGCGACTAGGGTTGCCAAAAGAGATCAGCTTTTCATCTTCAAATTCGGCGCCATTATCAATAAGAAACTCTTTCCAAGCTGGCTTCATGGTTTTTTCCTTATGTAAATCTGAGTCAATAATAGATTTTACTGACTTAGGATAAAATAATGTATTGGAAGCAGTACCGCCTATCTCGGCTAGGAGGCTGTCCGAGAA
>CAZQTJ010000115.1:0-6489 GCA_964596035.1 uncultured Cocleimonas sp.
ATCAAGATTATTATACAGATCAAAATGATGCCTTATTTTCCCCGCAGGATTCCATGTGGCAACTGCTAGGGGGCGGGATTGATAAAGTAAATGTGCTAAAATAGTTCTGCCACCCGTACCGAGTAAAATCGCATTAGGATATTCTTTTTTTATGACTGAAAACTGCCTTCCAATCTCAGGCCATCCACGTAGGCGTTTATATAAATCATTTTTACTCGTTAGCTCTATGCCAACCCTTTTAAAGATAGGCGGGCTGTAATAAATCAGTATGCCAAAGAGTAAATTAATAGAGAGTAGGGCAATCAACCATTTGTGCTTTTGATTTTGAACAACCCATGCCGCTATCATAATGCTTCCCGCGACATAGGCAGGGGCTGCCCAGTTTGCATTAGCTCGACCTGAAAGCGCTTGTATGAAAATAACGACTAAAAATGTCCATGTGAAGCTGAGTAGAAGTTTTTTATGGGGTAAGTTTATTCGCAAGGATATATAGATCAGGAGTAAAAAACTAAGCAGTCCAAACACGCCAAATTGACCGATAAAGAATTCTAATAATTCATCCCAGTGGAAAACTTTTTCAGTTCCTTTTGCTATTTCTGATGTGTGCTGAAAAGTGATAAATTGGTGCTGGGCATTCCAAATTAAGTTAGGTAGCCAGATAAGTGCAGCAATCATTCCTGCTAGCCAAAGTCGGAAATTTAAAAACGTTTTCCATTGGGTTTTTATTAATAAATATAAAATAGCAGAGAAGACAAAGACCCCCATGGTGTATTTGCTTTGCATACCTAAACCGCCAGCAATACCTAATAATATCCACCATTTCCACTGATTATTTTCTAAGGCACGAATAAATGCATACAGCCCTAGCGACCAAAAAAAGAAAAAAGGCACATCGGTGGATATAACCGTGCTAGAGATGCTAACAGCAGGCATCGAGATAAAGACAAGGGCTGAAATCAAACCAACGCGTGATGAGTATAAACGTGTCGCAATCAGATAAATTAAGACGCTTGTGAGTGGGTAAAATAACAAACTGCCTAAACGAATAGCCGCTTCGCCATCACCAAAAACAGCCGTTGTAGCCGCAATAATCAAAGCAATAACAGGTGGTTTTGAATAATAACCAAAATCTAAATGTTGCGACCAATACCAATACTGAGCTTCATCAACATACAAGCTAATATCTGTACCAAAGACGATAGAAGCACGCCATAGACTCATACTAAGTAGCCCAATCAGTAATAGTTTGATGTCGATAGACGATGTGTTTAAGTGTTTTTTTGGTAGAGGCATTGGATGCATTAGCCCGTTTATAAGAGGTTGGGGATAATAGCATTTCCTCAGAAGGTGTTTTAAATTAATCACCTAAGACTTGCTTTTTTCTTCGTCTTGCTTGATAGCGTTTGCTTTTTTAGCGCAGGTGGGGATACAGTTCACCTTTATTATTGAGAACAAACCTGCAAAACAAGGATATGTTATGCAAAATTACGGCTACTTTCTTGCTGTCTTTCACGTTACAAGCCTTTTCCTCTTTTTAAGCCTGAATACACAGGCAGACGAAATACAGTACAAACCTCAAAACTTCTTTGATAATGGGGATTCAGGTGTTTTTTATGATTTAAAATCAGGCGAGTTACTAAAGGCGATTATTGAGCAAAATCGCACGGTTTTGATCGAGCAAGATGGTGATATTTTTGAGGAGGATGTCGCGACCTTAGACGATGAAATATTAGGTTTGTCATCGCAACAGTCTTTTAGTAAATCAAAACGAGTGCTGGGTAAAAAGATTTATCCAACACACTTAATCGCTTTTTATAGTGGCTGTCGTTACCGTTTAAAAGAAAAGAAATTTATCCCGATTGCGAGTAGTTGTGGTTTTAAATACCGAAAAAATAAAAATAGAGCGCAGCGGATAGAGTGGGAGCATATTGTACCTGCGTGGCATTTTGGTCATCAATTACGCTGTTGGCAAAAGGGAGGGCGCTTACATTGCCGTAATAGCAACGCGAAGTTTAAGCAGATGGAAGCCGATATGCACAATCTTGTGCCTGCTATTGGCGAGATCAATGGCGATCGAAGTAATTTTAAATACCGTATGTTGGCGGGAGAAATGCGTCTTTATGGTAAACCCGTTAATATGGAAATATCGTTTAAAGAACGTGCCGCAGAGCCACCTGATAATGTACAGGGTGATATAGCGCGTACTTATTTTTATATGGCGGATCGTTATGGTTTACAGATTAGTGAGCAACAAAAAAAGCTATTTATCGCATGGAATAATCGTGATCCTGTGGATAGTTGGGAGCGTAAAAAAAATCAGCTAGTAAAAAAACTACAAGGCGATGAAAACCTTTATATTACGCACTATAAAAAATTAAAGCAGGGCGATATTGTCACCTCTGCGCCATCCACTAGCTTTGCGGAAATTAATCATAATTTAAAGCAACAGTTTGGCTTTCTGTTTGATTATCTTCCTGCTTGGTTGGTAGAAAGTATTTTAGTGATGGTGACACTTTTCTTACTTTGGAGGCATAAACGAAGTAAGTCTAAGTTTGAAAAAATAGAGAAGCAAGCGACGCGTAAGAAGAAAGCAGAAAACAAAGCGGTTACGCCAAAAAAATCGCACAGCAAGAAGTCTAAAAAAAGCGTTAAAAAATACCTGATTCAAAGTCGCATGGTAGAGCGTGTCTTAAGTTTAAATAAAGAGCAAAGGCTTGTTATAAAAAACAAACAAAATGATGACTCACAATATTGGCAACTGGTCGAAAGTAATAAAACGGAAGGTTTTGTTTTTATTCAGCATGTGGCAACAGGAAAAGTATTGGAAATTGAAGGTGGGCTAAAAAAAGATCATACAAAAGTCATTTTAGGAGACAAAAAACGCCGTGATAACAATCATCAAGAATGGCGTTTAGTGGTAACAGAAGGACCTAAATACTTTTTTCTAGAAAATAGAGCGACTCAAACCGTCTTGGATATTCGCTATAAAAAGCGCAAACAAGGCAGTAAGGTGGCAAGCTATCACAAAAAATCACGCGGGACTGAAAATCAGGAATGGGAGTTGATTAGGGTGTGAAACATTTTTCAATCAACGACAAGCCGCGCAGGTGGTAAATAATCAGTTTCATCAGCATATTCGTTTTGTGATTGTCGTAACTCAGGCAGTGGTTCGCTTTTTCCATTCCATCGCACAAAGCCTGTCCCCACTTTGAATTGATGAATTTCAGCCGTATTAGGATTTTTCACCGCTAGATTTAACCATTCATTATCCACTAAGTTGCGAATAGCCGCTTGACGATGATAAATAGCTTCTACGACGTTTAACTCTGACTCTAATACTACCAATAAACGCATAGGCTCGTGCAACTCTGTCATTTGACGCGCCAAGCCTGTTTGTAAGTCGCTACAGGAGCCATCCATTACGCCAAATAAACCTGCGATGTTATGGGTGGCTTTATTGCCTGAGCCTAAATAGCCATTTTGGATGCGGGAGTAGTAGTAATCAAACGCAATGCCAACCCCTACGATGCCATTGCCCATTAACTGAGCTTCGAGCATTTTGCCCTCAGGGTCATTAAAAGGGTCATAAGAAACAAGAAAAGGGCGACGATCCCAAAACACGCCCTGATGCATTGAACGTCTGCCGATAAAGGCAACAGCACAGCCTTGATGACCTAACTCTGCGCGTATTTGACTGGGGGCGGCGGCTCTTCCTTGTACGTGACGATGTGATGCTTGTGGAGAGGCTTTAGGCGCAGAAGCAAACTTACGGCAACGTTCTTGAGCGTGATTCTGATTGGCCTTTGTCACGTCTGCTTGTAGTTGTTTGAACGCTTCTTGATGACTTTCAGGCATTAAATCAGTATCAAAATATTCAATGTAATCTCCCGTGGTTTCATGTTCTCCTGCGAGAAACCAGCAATCATCTGGGATGTTAATATTGTGCTTTTCGGCAAGTTGTTGGCGTATTGCTGGCGTGTTGGCGATATTTGCAAAAGCGCGTGCATTTGGACCGCCAAAGCGTCCGCTACAAGCACCGCAACCATAGGCGAGTATATGTGGGTTGTTGGTGTGTTTTGCGCTATGAGCCATGAGTACAACCAGTTGAGCATAGCCTGTAGTGAAGCCTGTCAGCTTTAAATAAGCGGCTATTTTTTCGACTTTTTCTTCTTCACTCAAGCCGATTTGCTGGTTCTCTAAAGTAGCTGTATCTAAAATCTTGTTAGCCGTTGCATCGACTCGTGTTTTTAGCGGGGGGTAAACTGTGCCAGCAATGACTTTGCTCATATGTTGATAGCGTGCAGGGGAAAAGCTTCGCCCTAGCAATTCAAATAGGCCAAAGCTTGCGGCAATCGGTAAAGCTAGTGTAGCGCTCAATAAACTCTGACGCATTCCATGCGATTTGAGTGACTTAATATGTTCAAGCCTTTTTTGCCTGTTTTGATATTTTTTTATGCTCTCTTTGTTGAGAGTTTTGTCGGGAACTTCGGTAAATTGATGTACCGCAGTCACGACAGGTTGAGCCAGTTTTATCGACTTGTTTGCTGAAATAGCTTTCCAGTTATTAGGTAGACCAAATACACCTGCCGCACCGATGGTTTCCACGTCAGGGGCAACTTCTTCTAAATGACGGCGAATGCTCTCTTCACGATCATCCATACAAAAAATAATTTGCGCCCGAGGACGTTTACTTTCGCGCTCTGGCCAACTTCCTTGGTCATGATTTTCGATTAAAGCGTTTAAAATAGCCTCGTTATAATGGTGCTCATAAGCCTGTAGCCATAAATAACCGCTAGTATTCGGGTCGTCTAATTCCTGTAATACGGCAAGGAGTTTATCAACTTGTGGCTTTTTTAACGAGGCAATATCACTAGCACATAAGCCTAAGTGTTGTGCGGTATGAAATAAGCGCCATGCATTAGTATAGGCTTTCGTATCGATAATGTAGTCGGTGATTAATAACCACGTGAGCATTAAATGTGAAATTTCATGCCACTTATTGGCAGAGATACCGCTTTTATTCGATGCTAAAAGTTGACTAGAAATACTTTGTAAATATTCAGGCAGTTCTTCGTTATAGGTGTAATGACGGACAAAAAACTCATTCATATTGTATGAAAAATATCCGCGCAAATCGGATAGCGTGGCATCAATTTGCCAGTGTTCGCTCGTTAAGTGACGACAAAATAAGTGTTCCAAAGTAAGACGTACAGCAAGGTAATCTGCCATTTCCACCTGTGTTTTTACACCACTATAGTTTTTATTTTTCTCACGCCAATTGAACATGCCTGACCAGCCAGGCATTTCGAGTGCCAGACATTTGAGATAGTCATTCCAGTCGCTCTGTGGAATACCAATACGCATTAATTCTGTTTCGATAGTCTCCAAAGGGTCGTCCGATAATGACTTTACATAGTCATACCATGAGAGTAAACCATCAAGGTAAGGATTGATGTCTTTTAACGCTGTTTCTTTCCAGTAAGCATAGAAGCCTTGTGAATTTTCACCAGCTTGTGTGCTAACCCCTAAATCTAACCATGTCGAAAGTTGACGGATTAACGTTGGCTGTATCTTTTCAAGAATATCGATATTCGTTAAATGTTTAAGTAGACTACGTAAAGTGATTGTTTTGCCTACTTGAGCAAATAATTCCAGTTTTATTTTTTTACTTTTTTCTAAAATCAGCTTTTTAGTGGTGATGGCTTCGCCGTTTGTTTGAATCTTTTCTTCGATACGTCGCCAGATTTGCAGTAAAGATAAATCAATAAATTCATTAAAATGCTTAGGGTTTCCTTCAACTTCGAAATGCTGTAAACACGTTTCCCACAATGCGGATAATATTTTTTTCTCTGACTGTTGATCCTCATTTTTTTGTGCAGAGGTAGAGAGTCGCTCAATAGCCTCTTCAGAAACATCAGGCTGAAATTTTTGTATCGCATTATCGGTCTCGATTTTCCACAGTAATTTTCGATAGCTAATATCTTTGATGTTTTGGGTGAGGGCGGTGAGATAAATATCTTGGGTTGTAAAGTGGCGTTCACCAATACAGAAAAACGCCTCATCACTGACGAAATGATTGCTGTTTTCTAAAGTTGTACGTAAATCATCAAGTGTAATTCTTCCCTTACGAAAATTATCACGGTACTCATCAGCGGAGAGATAGCAAAGTGCGCCTGTTTGTTGGTGAACTTTACGTTGCGCTTCAGCAAAATGAATCGAGTCATAATTCATTAAAGGGTTAAAATGTACAAAATCATTTAACGGTGCTTGGATAGGTAAAACGCGGTCAAGATCACTCATTTGATCTTTCAAAAATTGGTGAGGATTGGTCATGTTATGCGACTCGAAGCATGAGGAGGGAAGTTGAGGGAGAGTATAGCAAAATTTAGCCTGAATCTGTGAGGCTAATGCGGATTCAGCTTGAATTTTGATGAATTTGAGATTGCTTAATATTGAAGGGTTTTTAGTTGAAGTTGTAGATAAAATAAT
>CAZQTJ010000116.1:0-6395 GCA_964596035.1 uncultured Cocleimonas sp.
TGCTAAACCAATATCTTACGCCCTGTTATCCGCATTGACCTCACGGATTCAGGTAAGAAATAACAACCCAATTTATATAAGTTTGTTGCTAACAGACTTATTAGTAAGAATATTATTAAAGGATTGCCAACTATGAGCGAGTTAAAAACCCCAATCTATCTGGATTACTCTGCTACAACACCCGTTGATAAGCGTGTTGCGGAAAAAATGATGCAATATTTAACGCTAGATGGCGTTTTTGGTAACCCTGCATCAAACAGCCACTCCTTCGGTTGGGCTGGTGATGATGCGGTAAAGGCTGCGCGTGCAGATGTTGCCGCACTGATTAATGCAGACCCTCGTGAAATTGTTTGGACCAGTGGCGCAACAGAATCTAATAATCTTGCTATTAAAGGTGCGGCGCACTTTAATAAGCGTCGTGGTAAGCATATCGTTACCATGAAAACAGAGCATAAAGCCGTATTGGATACCTGTCGTCAATTAGAACGAGAAGGCTATGAAGTAAGCTACCTTGATCCTAAAGATAATGGCTTGTTAGATTTAGATGTTTTCAAAGCGGCATTAAGAGACGACACAACAGTAGTTTCTATTATGCATGTCAATAATGAAATAGGTGTTATCCAAGATATTAAAGCGATTGGTGAAATTTGTCGTGACAAGAAAATAGTTTTCCATGTCGATGCAGCTCAAAGTGCTGGAAAAGTTGCGATTGATATGGAAGAGCTTAAAGTCGATATGATGAGCTTTTCCGCACATAAAATATACGGTCCAAAAGGTATCGGCGCATTATATGTACGTCGTAAGCCACGTGTGCGTATCGAAGCACAAATGCACGGCGGCGGACATGAGCGTGGAATGCGCTCGGGTACATTAGCGACACATCAAATCGTCGGTATGGGTGAAGCGTTCCGTTTAGCAAAAGAAGAAATGGCAAGTGATAATGAGCGTCTTCTTCGTCTACGCAATCGTTTATACGACGGTTTTAAAGATATGGAAGAAGTGTACGTTAATGGTGATTTAGATCAGCGCATTGCGGGAAATTTAAACATTAGCTTTAATCATGTTGAAGGCGAAAGCCTAATGATGTCGGTGAAAGGTTTAGCCGTATCATCAGGGTCTGCTTGTACCAGTGCAAGCTTAGAGCCAAGCTATGTTTTACGTGCATTAGGTCGAAATGATGAGTTGGCACATAGCTCATTGCGTTTCACCTTGGGACGTTTTTCGACAGAAGAAGAAGTAGACTATGCGATTGCAGAAACACGCAAAGCGGTAGAAAAATTACGCGACCTATCGCCACTATGGGATATGTATAAAGAAGGGATTGATTTAAGTTCAGTCGAATGGGCTGCACACTAAGTCAATTATTTAAGACAAATATTTAAGAGGTAAATAACATGGCATACGGTGACAAGGTAATCGATCATTATGAGAATCCACGTAATGTAGGCACGTTGGATAAAGATGCTAAAAACACAGGCACAGGCATGGTAGGCGCACCAGCATGTGGTGATGTAATGAAACTACAAATTGAAGTAGGGGATGATGGCGTGATTAAAGACGCTAAATTCAAAACTTACGGTTGTGGTTCTGCGATTGCTTCTTCTAGCTTATTAACCGAGTGGGTTAAAGGAAAAACATTAGACGAAGCAAAAGAAATTAAGAACACTGAAATTGCAGAAGAGCTAGAGCTTCCTCCTGTAAAAGTGCATTGTTCAGTATTAGCAGAAGACGCAATTAAAGCAGCAATTGACGACTTTCAGAGTAAGCAATAAACTGTTTTAATGAAGCTCTGATTAAGTCGAGTGAAATTTCTTGAGAGGTAAATCACATGGCAATTACATTAACTGAAGTAGCCGCTGAACGCGTGAATTCTTTTTTAGAAAATCGTGGAAAAGGCGTTGGCTTACGCTTAGGCATTAAAACACATGGTTGTTCAGGCATGGCATATGTGATGGAGTTTGCCGATGAGATTGATGAGCATGACAGTGTCTTTGAAAGTCATGGCGTTAAACTAATCGTAGACCCTAAAAGCCTTGTTTATCTTGATGGAACAGAGATGGATTTTACCAAAGAAGGCTTGAACGAAGGCTTTAAATTTTCCAACCCAAATGAAAGCGGTAGCTGTGGTTGTGGCGAAAGCTTTACTGTTTAGCTTATTTTAGTGATGATTGAGAGAATGTGCCCATGCCTTTAGATTTTAATAAGAATTTTTTTGAGCTATTCTCTTTGCCTGTTCAATATTCACTTGATAAGCAGCTTTTAGCTAAAAATTTTCGTGCTTTACAGACAGAATATCATCCCGATCGTTTTGCTAATGGTAGCGATCAAGAGCGACGTATTGCCATGCAAAGCACGGGATATATTAACGAAGCAAATGAGACCTTAAGCTCTCCTCGATTACGTGCGCGTTATTTATTAACACTCAATCAGGTTGATTTTGATGATGAGCGTGATACTACCAGCGATATGCGTTTTTTGATGGATCAAATGGAAAAGCGTGAAGCCTTAGAAAATGCGGCACAGTCGAGTGAGCCTTTAGATGCCGTCGATGCGATAGCAAAACAGGTGAAGCAAGAGAAAAAAGAGCTTGATGCGAGTTTTGAAAAACACCTGTCAGAAGGTGATTTAGAGTCAGCTAAAGAAGCGGTTCTAAAAATGAAATTTTACGAACGTCTTGCAAATGAAGTTAAAAGCTTGCAAGAAAAAATTGAAGATGAAATGTTTGCTTGAGCTATTCGACAGGCTTGATCTGAATGGCTAAAATACGTCCCAAAATAATCCCCCACTTTCCTGCGACTTATAATAAATACTTATGGCTTTACTGCAAATATCTGAACCTGGTATGTCAACCGCCCCACATGAGCATCGTTTAGCGGTAGGTATTGATCTTGGAACCACGAATTCTCTTGTCGCTGCCGTCCAAAGTGGCGAGGCAACGACGCTATCGAATGAGCAAGGTGAACATTTATTGCCATCGGTTGTGCGTTATTTACAAGACGGAAGGGTGATGGTTGGTCGAGAAGCTAAAGTGGCAGAAGTATCCGATTTAAACAACACAATATCATCCGCAAAGCGTCTATTAGGTCGTGGTGTTGATGACATAAAAACACTGGCAGGTAGTTTGCCGTATGAGTTTGTCGATAGTGACTCTTTAGTACCAAAAATCAGCACCGTAGCAGGCGATATTTCTGCGATTGAAGTCTCTGCAGAAATCTTAAAAACACTCAAACAAAGAGCAGAAAAAACATTAGGTGGTGATCTTAAAGGGGTTGTTATCACGGTTCCTGCCTATTTTGATGACGCACAACGCCAAGCAACGAAAGATGCCGCGCGTTTAGCCGACTTAAATGTCTATCGTTTATTGAACGAGCCAACCGCTGCCGCCGTAGCTTATGGTTTAGATCAAGGCGAAGATTTTGATGAAAAAATTATTGCTGTCTACGATCTAGGCGGTGGCACCTTTGATATTTCTATTCTGCGATTGAATAGAGGCGTGTTTGAAGTGTTGGCAACAGGTGGAGACTCTGCGTTAGGCGGGGATGATTTTGATCACCTAATTGCTGAGTGGATTTTACAACAACAGACTGATAGCGTTGCCAATGATCAACAAAAATTGCGTCAAATCTTAGTTGAGGCACGTAGAGTCAAAGAAGCGTTAAGTTCAACTGATGAGGTTGTCGTATCATTAGATGATTGGAGTGGGACTTTTACAGCAGAGCTGTTTGCAGCGTTAGCTGAACCATTAGTAAAGAAAACCTTGTTTGCTTGTCGTCGAGCATTGCGTGATGCCGATATTGATAAAGATGAAGTGATGGATGTTGTGATGGTGGGCGGTTCTACTCGTATGCCGATTATTCGTCAGCGAGTCGGTGATTTTTTTGAAAAACCACCCTTAGTTGATATTGACCCAGACAAAGTCGTTGCCGTAGGCGCAGCAATTCAGGCGGACTTATTAGCGGGTAATAAACCTGATACAGAAATGTTATTGCTTGATGTGATACCTTTATCGCTAGGACTGGAGACCTATGGCGGCTTAGTCGAAAAAATTATTGCGCGTAATACCACGATTCCTATTTCACGCGCACAAGAATTTACGACCTTTAAAGATAGCCAAAATGCCATGACAATTCATGTGTTACAAGGTGAGCGTGAAACGGTCGAAGAAAACCGTTCTCTAGCGAAATTCGCTTTGCGTGATATTCCCCCGATGGTCGCGGGTGCAGCAAGAATTAAAGTAACCTTTCAAGTCGATGCCGATGGTTTGCTAAATGTAAGCGCTGAAGAAGAAACCACAGGATCTAAGTCAAGCGTTGAAGTGAAGCCCTCCTATGGTTTAAGTGATGCCGAAATTGAAACTATGATTACCGATTCAATGGTCAATGCGAAAGCCGATATGGAAGCACGTAAGCTACGAGAACAACAAGTAGAAGCCGATAGAACAATAGAAGCTTTAGACTCAGCCATGTTAAGTGATGCTGATAATTTATTGTCGGATGATGAGCGAGCGACTTTGCTCGAAGCACGAGATGCTTTAGTAGCAGAAAAAAAATTAGGTAATGCAGAAACAATTAAAGTAGCCATTAAAAACATGGAAGCTACCGCAGAATTTTATGTTGCGCGTCGTATGGATGGAAATATTCGTACTGCGATGGCGGGACAAAGTGTCGATAAATTTAAAGATTAGGGTCAACGATGCCACAAATTATATTCTTACCACATGACGAAATATCCCCAGAAGGTGCCGTAATAGAAGCAGAGGCAGGGATGACGATCTGTGATGCAGCATTAAAAGCGGGTATTGAAATTGAACATGCTTGTGAGAAATCATGCGCTTGTACCACCTGTCATGTCTATATTCGAGAGGGTTTTGATTCTTTAGATGAAGCAACTGATTTAGAAGAAGACTACTTAGATAAGGCATGGGGCGTAGATCCCGACTCGCGCCTAAGCTGTCAAGCGAAAGTAACGACGGATGACTTGGTCGTCGAAATACCTAAGTACACGATCAATATGGTCTCTGAAAATCATTAGGAGTAAATAATGGAATTAAAATGGACAGATACGCTCGATATAGCACTGGACTTAATTGATGCTCACCCTGATGTTGACCCGCGTTATATCCGTTTCACTGACTTGCACCAATGGGTAACGGAATTGGAGAATTTTAATGATGATCCAGAGCGCTCTAACGAAAAAATATTAGAAGCCATTCAGATGATGTGGTTGGAAGAAAACGATTAGTTTTTCCCCTATTCTATCCGCCAGTAGCACTCATATGTCTAAAAAGAATAGGCTGTTCCGCTAAAGAAAACTCATGTCCTTCAGGTTTAATGTTCATTGACTGAATCAGCGCATTACGTAGTGGGGCATCATCAAGTGGATTAGCGCGAACGACTCTGCGAAGATCAACCGAGTGTTCTTGTCCTAAGCAGAGCAATAAACGACCTTCTGCGGTAAGGCGTACTCGATTGCAGCTATCACAAAAATTATGGCTGTGAGGAGAGATAAACCCCACGCGTGAAGCGCCTCGGTTTAGATGATAATAGCGTGATGGTCCACCTGTTTTATCACGACTGCGAACAAGAGAATGGTGCTGGCGAATATCTGCTTTGATTTGATCACTTGAATAATAAGACTCTGCTCGATCATGTTCAGAAATAATACCTAAAGGCATTTCTTCAATAAAGCTAATGTCGATTCCACGTTCTTCTACATAACGGATGAGATCAAGGATTTCATCATCATTTCTGTTTTTAAGAATAACCGCATTAATCTTTATAGCATTAAAATTGGCTTTGATAGCCGCATCAATACCTGCCAGTGTTTTTTCAATTTTGCCATTGCGTGTTAGTTCTTTAAAACGGTCTTTCTGCAAAGTATCTAAGCTAATATTAATGCGTGTCACACCCGCGTCTTTTAAGGGCTGAGCAAAGCGTTCTAGTTGGGTGCCATTTGTTGTAACCGTTAGATCATCTAGCCCCTCTAATTTCCCTAAGGCTTGAAATACGCTGATAATTCCTTTGCGGGTGAGTGGCTCTCCACCTGTGATGCGTATTTTATTAACACCCAAATCAACCGCCGTTGTGCCGATGCGTATCATTTCTTCCAAGGTTAGCAGTTGTTCTCGTGGTACAAATGACATGTCCTCTGACATGCAATAAACACAGCGTAAATCACAACGATCAGTCGCTGACATGCGTAAGTACGTTACCTGACGTCCGAATCGGTCAATTAATTGTGTTTTATGGGTGTTTTTTGAAGTCATCAGTTAGTCTGTCTAGAGTAAAATTTGATGATGCAATTATAACTTAGGGGACTTCTTTAATATAGATCTATATTGAGCAGGGGCTTTTTCACATTTTTTTACCTGAATCCGTGAGTTCAATGCAGATAAC
>CAZQTJ010000117.1:0-6365 GCA_964596035.1 uncultured Cocleimonas sp.
CTAAACCAATATCTTACGCCCTGTTATCCGCATTGACCTCACGGATTCAGGATATCGCTAGACGCTTTATTCATTGGTAGTATTTATAAGATTAGCTGTGTATCAATACTTAGGATACCAATACTTTAAACTGACTGACAAGCTGAACGGTCTTGGCTTTGAGTAAAGCCATCGAAAACCGTTCATAGCTGTGATAAAAATTACTTCTTAGCCGCCTTTCTCTTTGCATCGGCTGCTTTTTTCTTTGCAGTTGCGGCGGCTTTCGCTTCTTTGGCTTTTTCTTTTGCCTTTTCTTTCGCTATTCTCGCGCGACGCTCTCTTGCTAATTTATTACGTCTTAATCTCGCTTTTTCTGCTTTTTTCGCAGCGGCTTTTTCTTCACGTTTTTTCTTCGCTTCTGCTTGCTTTGGCGTTAATTTTTTCTCTTTTGGCGCGGCTTTTTTTCCTGCTTTCTTTTTTCCACGTCCTTTGCGTTCGGGTGCTTTGGCTAGTAGCTCTTGGCATTCTTCCAGTGTTAAAGTAGTGGGGTCGGTCTCTTTTGTGGGCATTTTGGCATTTTTATTGCCATCGGTTATATAAGGCCCCCAGCGTCCTTTGAGAATTTGGATACCTTCTTCTTCCCAGTTGGCGATAATTTTATCAATATCTGCTTGCTTCTTTTCTGCCACTAATAATAAAGCGCGTTCAACTGTGATGGTGTAGGGATTAATGTCTTCATCTTTTGGTAACGAGACAAATTTACTGCCGTATTTTACATAAGGGCCAAAACGTCCGAAGTTGGTGGACATTTTCTCCCCTTCGGGTGTTTCGCCTAAGTCTCGCGGTAACTGAAACAGTATCATCGCATCGTCAAGTGTCACAGAATCCATTTTTTGACCAGGCAGCAAGCTGGCAAATTTAGGCTTCTCTTCATCGTCTTTTGTGCCACGTTGTACGAAAGGTCCATAACGTCCCATGCGGACAGAAATTGGCTTGCCTGTTTCAGGGCAATCACCAATCACACGCGCTTGCATTACTTCTTCACGCGTTACGTTTTCGTCTTTATCCAGCACCGATGCGTAGAATGGCTTCCAAAACTCTTCGAGCAATGGCACCCATTTTTGCTTGCCTAGCGAGACATCATCTAACTGCCCTTCTAGGTTTGCGGTAAAGTCATAGTCAACATATTTCTCGAAGTGCATGGTGAGAAAACGATTAACAATTCTGCCAATATCGGTTGGGTAAAAACGTCGTGATTCTATCTCAACATACTCGCGTGATTGCAATGTGGAGATAATGCTGGCGTAGGTAGAAGGGCGACCTATATCGTACTCTTCTAGCGTCTTAACGAGACTTGCTTCCGAAAAACGCGGCGGTGGTTCAGTAAAGTGTTGGTCAGCACTCACGTCATGTAAATCTAATACATCACCCTTTTCCATAATGGGTAAGATTTTTTCTTTACTATTATCTTTTGCGCCATCGTCCAAACCTTCTTTATACACGCGCATAAAACCTGCATGACGTATTGCAGAACCTGTTGCACGGAAGAAACTATCGTCGTTAGGCGATAAATCCGCAGAAACCGTATCCATCGTCGCATGAATCATCTGACAGGCAACAGTACGCTTCCAGATTAAAGAATAAAGCTTGTATTGCTCATCATTCAGATATTTTTTAATTTCTTCTGGCACATGAAAAGCTGATGTAGGGCGGATCGCTTCATGCGCTTCTTGAGCATTTTTAGACTTTGTTTTGAAGGTGCGAGGTTTAGGATTAACAAAGTCTTTACCATAACGCTTGGTAATTAACTCACGCAACTCATCTACCGCCTCATCTGCTAGTGTCACCGAGTCGGTACGCATATAGGTGATTAAACCTACAGACCCTTCCCCTAAGTCGATTCCTTCATAAAGTTGCTGTGCCACGCTCATGGTACGGCGTGTATTAAAATAGAGTTTTCTCGCGCCCTCTTGTTGCAAAGTAGAGGTTGTAAATGGAGCCGTTGGTTGACGCTTACGTTGCTTTTTTTCTAAACGTGTGACGGTGACTTTACCGTTGGCATCACTTAATAATTTATTTTTAGCTGCGGTTGCATCTTTCTCATTATTAATATCAAACTGTTTTAGCGCCTTGCCATTATAAGTGTGTAATTTTGGTGAGAACTTCTCGCCGTCTTTATCAACAAGCCCTTGCAAGGTCCAATATTCTTTGGGGATAAACGCTTCAACTGCTTCTTCACGCTCTACAATCATGCGTAATGCAGGACTTTGTACACGACCAGCAGATAAACCTGGTTTGATTTTTTTCCACAATAGCGGAGAAAGATTAAACCCCACTAAATAGTCTAAGGCACGGCGGGCTTGTTGTGCGTCAACCATCGGCATCGAAAGACCACGCGGATTAGCCACAGCCTCACGTACCGTGTTTTTAGTGATCTCATGGAATACCACACGCTGAACGTTCTTACCTTCTAATGCACCCTTCTCCTCTAGCAATTCTTGCAAATGCCAAGAAATCGCCTCACCCTCTCTATCGGGGTCGGTCGCAAGATAAAGGTTGTCGCACTTTTTTAAGGCTTTGATGATTCTATCAACATGCTTTTTATTGCGATCAATCATTTCGTACTTCATCGCAAAGCCATTTTCCGTATCAATAGCACCTGTTTTAGGCACTAAATCGCGGACATGACCATAAGAAGCTAAGACTTTAAAGTCTTTTCCTAAATACTTTTCAATTGTTTTTCCCTTAGCGGGGGACTCAACAATAACGAGACTTTTACCCATAATTTTTATCTTTTATACAATAAATAATTGAATTTTAGGGACTGATGATAGTCCACAAACATATAAATGCTGTTATTTTTTTCGCAACCATACACTGACAATAGAAGCTTAGTAAAGTAATTCTAAATATAAGAACTCCTTATAACCATCATAAATCATCGTTTTTTTGGTACGAGGTGATACATAGCCCTATAGTCAGAGAACACAATCAAACATCCCCTAATTTAAAGGCTAGTACAATGAAAACATTAACAATAATTTTATTTTTATCCCTTATTACAGCCTGTCACTCCGTAAAAAATAAAACTACAAATAGTGATCTTTATCAAACATGGACAGATTCGCGTGAAGAGAACAAAGTGAATGCATCCTCTAAAATTTTTCGCCCTAGCACGTTCAAAAAATTTCCAGCAAGTCGTTTTCGGATGAAATATAGCTTTAATGAGAATGGAACTTGCACCTATAGTTGGTTAAGCCCGATCGATAGACATGAACAACGAGCATGTACTTATATTTTTAAAAACAATAACATCCAATTATTTGATGCGAAAAAGACAAAACTAAAAACGTTAAAAGTCTTATCACTTTCGAGCAACAAGCTCATTATTCAAAGTCAATAAAAAATTGGGCATAGCCCAGCCCTAAATCATAGCAGGAATTATTTAAGCACTTTCGCGACGTTCTTCTTAAAGTTTATAGAGGCCGATAAAGCTTTATTTATCAATTGATCAATTTCATATTTTTTGTTCATCTTCGCAGACTCTGCTACTTTTGCGGATGGCATCATGCGGGGCTGTGGTGCGCTTGGTTTTAGCATAGTTCCACTTTCATCTGCGCTAACCAATGCGTCATTGGTTTTTTTATTCGACGCTATCACTATCGGGGCATTTTGTTTTTCTAACTCCGCCAAACGCGTTGTTATCGCATCTAAACGGCTTGCATAGGTATTAGCACCTGTTTGACACTGTAAAAATTGCTCGCCTGTAATAACGCTGGTATGTGCAGCAATACAGCAAGACTGTAAACTCAACGCGGTCTGTTGAGCAGAAGATGATAATTCTTGAATACGGTTTCTACCGATAATTAAAGAACTGTCTTTTTTTAATAAATTGATTTTTGTCGTCAGGCTTGCGCTAGTTGTTTCAAACAACTGACCACAGGGGTTTTCTTTATTGCTGACAACATCATAAATAAAAAATGATGCCACGAGAAAAGCCAAAAACCCTAAAATATATTTTAAATTATTCACAACCACTCCTTGTTATTTACCTGAATCCGTGAGGTCAATGCGTCCTGTGCCGTAGTGACCTCACGGATTCAGGATTTAAAAAGCTGAAGCGTTCACTCCTTTTGGAGAAGACTCAACGATGATACTCCGTCGAGTATAGAGTAAATTTTCATTTGATTCTGTTGATAGGTGTCAAGGCAGGCTATTTAATATTGCCCTACGCTCGAACCGAACGACTATGCCCTTCCCAAAAGGATAAAAAACGATGGAAATAAAATTTGATGCAGAAAAGATCAAACGCTATAACACCACTGCACCGCGCTATACCTCCTACCCTACTGCGGTTGCTTTCAGTCGCAATTTTTCTGAAGCTGATTATTTACATCATGCTAACAATAGCAATTCACACGCTACACCGCTTTCATTATATTTTCACATCCCTTTTTGTGACACCGTTTGTTTTTATTGTGCTTGCAATAAAATTGCCACTAAAGACTACACTAAAGCCGATGAATACCTTGCTTATTTATACCGAGAAATAGACCTTCAAGCGGCTCTTTTTGATAAGTCTCGCATCGTTGAGCAACTGCATTGGGGCGGTGGCACGCCCACCTTTTTAAATCACCAACAAATCACTGATTTAATGGCTTACACACGAAAATCGTTTCATTTATTAGATAACGATAGTGGGGATTACTCGATTGAAATTGACCCGCGTAGCGTCAGCAGCGAAACCATTAAATTACTACGCGATGTTGGCTTTAATCGTTTTAGTCTCGGCGTGCAGGATGTGAATAACGAGGTACAAAAAGCAGTCAACCGTATTCAGCCCATCGAAGAAACTAAAGCCATTATTGATGCTTGTCGAGATAACAAGGCGCACTCTATTAGTATTGATCTTATCTATGGTCTGCCATTACAAACCATTGATAGTTTTGCTGAAACCTTACAACGTGTGATTGAATTATCACCCGATAGACTCTCAATTTTTAATTATGCGCACCTGCCTAAACTCTTCAAACCACAGCGTCGTATTAATGAAGATGAACTCCCCCCCGCTAAAGACAAATTGATTATTCTGCAACAAAGTATCCAAACATTAATTGATGCGGGCTACGTTTATATTGGCATGGATCATTTCGCCAAACCGAACGATGAGCTTGCCAAAGCACAACGCAAAGGCTCTTTGCACCGCAATTTTCAAGGTTACACCACCCATGCAGATTGTGATCTTGTCGCAATGGGCGTAAGTGCTATTAGCAATGTTGACCATGCCTATAGCCAAAATGAGAAAGACCTAGCGGGATATTATCGACAAATTAATGCCAAACACCTCCCCATTATTCGAGGAATTGCGTCAACCGATGAAGACTTAATACGCCATCAAATAATCCAGCAGCTAAGTTGTCACTTCAAGCTTAACTTTCAAACGATAGAAAATACCTTTGATATTGATTTCACTGAATATTTTTCCACGGAATTAAAAGAACTTGTAGCTATGGCAGACGATGACTTATTAACACTGGATAATAAAAACATAAAAGTGAGCGCAACAGGACGCTTATTGATACGTAATATCTGCATGGTATTTGACGCTTATCAGCGCAAACAAACAGTCACACAACAATTTTCCAAGGCGATATAAGCAGGCAGACTTGACATCAAGTGATAGCAACGACATCATATGCTTGCATTGCAGTAACATTTAAAGGATAAGTTCATGGCAAGTTTAAGCGTTAGAAAACTCGATGATGACATCGTACATAAGTTACGTATTCGCGCAGCACAACACGGGGTTTCGATGGAAGAAGAGGTGCGTCGAATTATCATGCAAGCTGTATCTGCTCCCGCACACTTAGGGGATATGGCTTTAGAATATTTTGGTGCCTCCTTAGGTGTTGAGCTAGAACTACCCAAGCACAGCCCACACGATCCTATCGACTTATCATAATGATTATTCTCGATACAAATATCATCTCTGAAATGATGCGACCACAACCCAACGCTAATGTCGTTACATGGCTCAACCAACAACACAGCCCAGACTTATTCATCACCAGTATCACCATTGCAGAAATTAGCTATGGTTTATTTATTTTGCCAACAGGAAAACGCAAGCAACAGTTGCAAAATAATTTTGAAAAATTTGTAGATAAAGCCTTTCGATATAGAATTCTTGATTTTGCAGAGCAAACAGCAAAGGTGTATGGGAAAGTAATGGGAGAAGGAAAACTAAAAGGACAGCCAATGAGTATTCCTGATGGGCAAATAGCCTCTATCGCATTAGAAAATGGCTACAGTGTGGCAACCCGTAATATCAAAGATTTTTCTTATTGCGGTGTAGAGTTGATTAATCCTTTTAATAAAAGTAGATA
>CAZQTJ010000118.1:0-6346 GCA_964596035.1 uncultured Cocleimonas sp.
CTAGCTCAAATCAGCTTTTTCTCGCGACGACTTCTATTCTCGGACAAGCTCCTAGCTAGCGTGGCAAATTTGTATTACCCATCAAATAAGCATCTACTGAGTGCGCACATTGACGACCTTCACGGATAGCCCAGACGACTAGTGACTGACCTCGACGCATATCACCTGCGGCAAACACTTTATCAATCGATGTATAATAAGCTTTATCACCCTCCGTACTGCCTTTGACATTACCGCGATCATCAAGATCAACGGCTAACTCTTCTAGCATTCCTTCTTGTACAGGATGAACAAAACCCATTGCTAGCATAGCTATATCAGCAGTTAGTTCAAACTCAGAACCTTCGACTTCACTCATCTGCCAATGATTATCAGCATCTTTATTCCATTCTACTTTAGCACATTTTATTGCAACTAACTCACCCGCCTTATTGCCAACAAATTCTTTGGTCACTACGGAGAATAAACGTTCACAACCTTCTTCTTGAGAGGTTGATGTGCGCATTTTATCTGCCCAATTAGGCCATGTAAGATCTTTATTTTCTTTTTCTGGAGGCGCTGGAAGAATTTCAATTTGAGTTATTGATGCTGCATGATGACGCACCGATGTTCCTATACAATCCGAGCCTGTATCCCCCCCCCCAATAACAACAACGTGCTTGCCTTTAGCAGAGATAACATTTTCTTCACTATGAACACCTTGTACCCATTTGGTATTGGCTTTGAGGAAGTCCATTGCAAAATAAACCCCCTTTAAGTTGCGACCTGTAATAGGCAAGTCACGGGGATGCTCTGCACCGCCCGTTAAAATCACAGCATCATAATCATCAATAAGCGAGGCTGCGGAAATATCAACACCGATATGTGTATTCGTTTTAAATTCAACGCCTTCTGCCGCCATTTGTTCCATGCGACGATCAATCAATTTTTTATCTAGTTTAAAATCGGGAATACCAAAACGTGTAAGACCACCTATACGCTCTTCTTTTTCAAACAATACGACATCATGCCCTACACGTGCAAGTTGTTGCGATGCTGCCATGCCTGCTGGCCCTGAACCAACAATCGCAACACGCTTTCCTGTTTTAATGGTAGCAATTTCTGGCGCAACCCAACCTTCATCAAAACCTTTATCAACAATGGCGCATTCAATTGTTTTAATCGTGACGGGTTCATCTTCAATATTTAATGTACAAGACTCTTGGCAAGGTGCTGGACAAATTTTACCTGTAATTTCAGGGAAGTTATTGGTTGAATGTAATACATCTAACGCATTACGCCAGTCATCTTGATAAACCAAATCATTCCAATCTGGAATCAAGTTATTAACAGGACATCCTTGATGACAAAAAGGAATACCGCAATCCATACAGCGCGCTGCTTGTTTTGTCATTTCGTCCGCAGATAAAGGAATAACAAACTCATTAAAATGCACAACACGTTCTTCTATTTTTGCATAAGAACGGTCATTACGTGCGTATTCTTTAAAACCTGTTGGCTTACCCATGATATTTCTCCTTATCTACGCAGCAGCTTTTTGTAATTTCATGTCTAATAATGCACGTCGATAATCAACGGGCATGACTTTAACAAATTTTGGCAGATAATCGCCCCAATTATCCAAAATCATTTGAGCACGTTCGGAGTCGGTATAACGTTGATGGTTTTCGATAATACCTTTTAAGCGCGCTTCATCGGCCTCGGTTAAATCACTTAAATCTGCTCCAGCAGTATCAGGCTTCAATGACTTAAGCTCGACCATTTCCATATTACAACGACTGGAAAATAAGCCATCTTCATCTAAAACATAAGCAATACCGCCCGACATACCTGCTGCAAAGTTAGGTCCTGTTTCACCCAATACGGTTACAATACCACCTGTCATATATTCACAACCGTGATTACCGATACCTTCTACAACGGCTGTTGCGCCAGAGTTACGCACACAGAAACGCTCCCCTACTACGCCGCTAAAGTATGCTTCGCCACTGATTGCACCATATAAAAGCGTATTACCTGCGATAATATTTTCTTCTGCTTTGTCAAAACCTGCATCTGCGGAAGGGTAGATAATAATTTTACCGCCCGATAAACCTTTACCAACGTAATCATTACCCTCGCCTGATAATTCAATTGTGACACCTTGCATCAGCCAAGCACCTAATGATTGCCCCGCTGTGCCAGATGCCTTAATAGAGATAGTGTCATCGGCTAAACCTGCAACACCATACTTCTTTGCAATTTCACCTGATAACATCGTGCCAAAGGTACGATTATAATTACGAATTGCAATATCGATATTAACTTTTTCTTGTGTGTCTAATGCTGCTTTTGCCTGTTTAATTAATTCATTATCCAATGCTTTATCAATACCATGATCTTGACCTTGGTTATGATAAACATCAGTAGCAGACTCTGCAATTGGCTTAGTTAATAAATCGTTGTAATCCAGCCCTTGTGCCTTCCAGTGATTAATCGCAGAACGCATATTCAAACGATCTGATTGACCAATCATTTCATCAACTGTTTTAAAACCAAGTTTAGCCATAAGCTGACGCATCTCTTCTGCAACAAAGAAGAAGTAATTGATAACGTGTTCTGGTTTGCCTTTAAAACGTTTTCTTAATTCTGGGTCTTGGGTCGCAACGCCGACAGGACAGGTGTTTAAATGACACTTACGCATCATAATACAACCTTCTGCAATCAATGGGGCTGTTGCAAAACCAAACTCATCGGCTCCCAAAAGTGCGGCAATAACAACATCACGTCCTGTACGCAAGCCACCATCAGCCTGCACGCAGACACGACTTCTTAGTTTATTTAACACTAAGGTTTGATGTGTTTCTGCCAAGCCTAGCTCCCATGACGAGCCAGCATGTTTGATAGAATTGAGTGGCGATGCTCCTGTACCACCGTCATAACCTGAAATGGTAATATGATCGGCATGCGCCTTAGTAACACCTGCGGCAACCGTTCCCACCCCGACTTCGGACACTAACTTAACCGAGATACGCGCTTGAGGATTTACGTTTTTAAGATCATGAATAAGCTGAGCTAAATCCTCAATCGAATAAATATCATGATGGGGAGGAGGAGAAATTAAACCAACACCAGGTGTTGAGTGTCTCACACGCCCTATTTGCTCATTTACCTTATGACCAGGGAGTTGCCCACCTTCACCAGGTTTTGCGCCCTGTGCCATTTTGATCTGAATATCATCGGAGTTCACTAAATACTCTGTGGTTACACCAAAGCGACCTGAAGCAACCTGCTTAATTGCAGAGCGTTCAGGGTTCATGGAGCCATCAGCCAAAGGCATAAAACGAGAAGCTTCTTCTCCACCTTCTCCTGTATTTGATTTAGCACCAATTTGATTCATTGCTACTGCTAAGGTTGAATGCGCCTCGTAAGAGATGCTACCAAATGACATTGCACCTGTTGCAAATCGTTTAACTATGTCAGTCACTGGCTCGACTTCATCGATCGACAACGCTTTTTCGGCAAATTTAAAGTCCATTAAACCGCGCAGTGTTAATAAGTTTTCACTTTGCTCATCTATTAAAGTTGAAAACTCTGCAAACGTCTTGGCATCATTACCACGCACTGCATGTTGCAGTTTAGCAATGGTATCTGGTGTCCAAACATGGTTTTCACCCCGCGTGCGATACGCATAGTCACCACCGACATCTAAATGTTTTTGATAGATTTGCTTGTCGCCATAAGCATCACGGTGCCATCTAACCGTTTCTTCTGCTAATTCGTCAAGCCCTATCCCTTCGATCGTCGTTGCTGTACCTTTGAAGTATTCATTAACCAGTTGAGACGATAAACCTACCGCATCAAAAATTTGTGCGCCACAATACGATTGGTAGGTTGAAATACCCATCTTCGACATAATCTTTTTAAGACCTTTACCGATCGCTTTAATAAAATTACTATTCGCCGTTTCAAGACTCATGGTTGAATCAATACTTGGCAGAGTCGCTTCAATAGTATCAAAAACCAACCAAGGGTTAATTGCTTCAGCACCATAACCTGCGAGTGCCGCAAAATGATGCACTTCTAAGGCGGCACCTGTCTCAACGACCAAACCTGTTTCTGTACGCAAACCATGTTTGATTAAATGATGATGCACGGCTGAAGTAGCGAGCAAAGACGGAATAGCAATACGCTTTTCCGATACATTTCGATCCGAAAGAATAAGAATATTAAAATGACCATCAACCGCCGCTTTCGCTTGCTGACGCAACGCATCAAGTGCTGCTTCCATTCCAGCAGCACCCTCTCTTGCAGGATAAGTTATATCCAGTGTTTCTGTACGAAAAGCATCACCTGCATGGTCATTAATGTGACGAATACGATAAAGCTGTTCATTACTCAAAACAGGTTGTTTCATTTCTAAACGCGTGCAAGGGCAAGTATTGTTATGATCCAATAAATTCGGGCGCGGACCGATAATCGTAACCAACGACATCACTAGCTCTTCACGAATAGGGTCTATTGGTGGGTTTGTTACTTGTGCAAAATTTTGCTTGAAGTAGTTTGATAAATGACGCGATCTATTGGACAGTACTGCTGGTGGGCTATCTGAACCCATCGAGCCTATACCTTCCATCCCCGTCGCAACCATTGGCGCAAGTAAAAACTTAATATCTTCTTGTGTATAAGCAAGTGCTTGCTGTGCATTTAACAAGGTTTCTGCTTTGAGTGGACTCGCTAAATCAAGCTTTCCTGTAAGATCACAGAGTTTTATCTGCCCCTCGTCTAACCAGTGTTGATAAGGGTGAGCATTGGCTAAGCTTTTCTTAACTTCATTATCATCAATAATGCGCCCTTCTTCTAGGTCAATCAGGAACATCTTTCCTGGTTGTAAACGCCATTTTTTGATAATTTTTTCTTGCGGTATATCTAAAACACCCATCTCGGATGCCATCACCACTAGATCGTCATCGGTTATGATATAACGTGCAGGACGCAAACCATTCCGATCAAGCATCGCACCTATTTGACGACCATCGGTGAATGCCACGGCTGCCGGACCATCCCAAGGCTCCATCATTGCGGCATTATATTCATAGTAAGCACGACGATCATCATCCATTAAAGCATCGCCATACCAAGCTTCTGGTATTAACATGCTCATGGCTTCACTTAAAGTATAGCCTCCTGCAACCATTAACTCTAAAGCATTATCAAAACAGGCTGTATCTGATTGCCCTTCGGGAATAACAGGCCATATTTTATTTAAATCATCACCTAAAACTGTTGATTCCATTGAATGTTGGCGGGCAGCCATCCAATTAACATTACCGCGATTAGTATTAATCTCACCATTGTGGGCAACCATGCGAAAGGGGTGAGCTAAATCCCAAGTAGGGAATGTATTGGTAGAAAAACGTTGATGAACTAATGCAATAGCTGATACAACACGATCATCGGTTAAATCTTTATAATACTCACCAACTTGCTCAGCGAGTAGCATCCCCTTATATACGATAGTGCGTGTTGACATGGAGTTGATATAAAAATCACTTGCCCCAGCCATTTTTTGCTGGTGAACACGCGCACTTATTATTTTATGAATAACAAATAATTTTCTTTCTAAAGCATTTTGACCATCAGTTTTTTCGCCTGTGGTGATAAATATCTGACGCGTCATTGGCTCTGTTGGCTTGACACTTTCGCCAAGATCAGAAGGATCCACAGGTACAGTACGCCATCCAAGGACTTTTTGCCCTTCTTCTCTAATAACGTCTTCAACCACTTTTTCTAACGCTTTACGCTGAACATCATCCTTTGGAAAAAAAAGCATACCAACGCCATACTCTCCTACCCTTGGTAACTCAAAGTCATTAACGTCTCTAAAAAAAGCATCTGGTATTTGCATGAGTAGACCAGCGCCATCACCTGCCTTAGGATCTGCACCTACTGCCCCGCGATGCACGATACATTTTAATATAGTTAAACCTTGCTCAACTATACTATGGCTTTTTTCGCCTTTAATGTGGGCTACAAAACCAACTCCACAAGCATCATGTTCGTTTTCAGGGTTATATAAACCTTGCTTTGGAGGTAAAGATCCGTAATGCATTGCAATCCTCGTATTCAATCGTTGTAGAGTGGTGTTTTTTTCATTAGAAGTTACAAACATGAATCTCCACTTAAGAGAAACTGCTTATAAAAAAACAAAGGGCTGGGCATTCTATCAGAAATAGCTTTCCTGTTATATATCTACAGGAAAAATGATAATAGTTCGTCACTAAAATTCTAGCGAACTTATATCATAGAAAATGAGAAAATCACGCTAAAATTAAAAAGATTATTTTAATATCCAGCTATTAATAGA
>CAZQTJ010000119.1:0-6323 GCA_964596035.1 uncultured Cocleimonas sp.
TACAACTATATTCCCAAGCATAAAAAAAGCCAACAAGAGTTGTTGGCTTTTAAGGTGCCTTTGAATAATTTAGGTAAATTATGCTAACGCTAAGTTGTTTAGAGATTGTGTTATGAATAGCGTTTTTTAGAATATCGTTTACTTGCAACACGTAGTCTTTTTCCTACTTGTACGCGAGATGAGCGAAGTCTATTCATACGCATAATACTTTTTACGGTTGTTCCATGACGCAATGCAATTTTATACAAAGTCTCACCTGAGCGAACACGATGAGTGATAATTCGTTTACCGCCGCGCTTAGATTTTTTATAGGATTTAGAATAACGCTTCTTAGCATAGCGTTTTCTACTGTAACGTTTTGCATATCGGTAGCCAGAATCTCGTACACTTGGCATTTGGCGAATAGTATGTTGTAAACGCCCTGCATAATGTGCAGGTAAAATGACTCGTTTGGATAAGCGTGGTGTTGTAATGCCATGCAAATAACTAGGATTGATAGACGTTAAAGTATGAGAAGGCAGTCCTGCTCGACGAGCAACTTTACGTAAATCAATCGCCTTATTAACCCATATGGGGACTAAAGAAGGTCGACTAGTTGCTTGCGGTAAACGTAAACCATAACGACCTGGATTACGGATAATTTCTTTATACGCTAATAAACGCGGCACATACTCTTGCGTTTCTTTTGGTAAGCGCAAATGCCAATAATCAGTAGGACGTCCTTTGCGACGATTCTCTCGAATGGCGCGCCCGACACGACCTTCACCTGCGTTGTAAGCAGCTAAAGCTAAGAACCAATCACCACGAAACTCTCTATGGAGTTTTTGCAAATAATCTAATGCCGCACGAGTTGCTTCAAAAGAGTCCATGCGTCCATCATAACCACGGGTTTGTTTCAGACCATATAAACGCCCCGTTGATGGAATAAACTGCCACATACCCGCTGCCGCTGCATGTGATCTAGCGGTATTCATATAAGCGCTTTCTACAAAGGGTAGCAAGGCTAATTCGGTAGGCATATTACGTCGCTCTAACTCAGCAACCACCATAAAGAGATAATTAGAAGCACGTTGGGATATTCGTTGTAAACGTGCGGTATCACTTGCATAGTGCCTAATAAAACGTTTCACCGAGTAGCGATAATTATGGTTGCCCATCTTCTGACCGCGATTGATACGTTGCCACATATTAGAATGCCCACGCGGTGCTTGATAGCGCTTTTTAGTTTGTGACTTCGGTTTTGAATAGCGCTGGGGTTTTTGCCATTTTTGTTTCTTTTGGACGTTTGCAGTAGGATGGTAAGCTGCTTTTGTAATGAGAGGTCTCTTTATTGCAGACCTTCTAATGACAGGTCTTGAAACACTGCTAGGGTTTTCTGTAACACCCAATATTTCAGCCGCTTCTTCAAGATCATTAGCGATACTTAATCGTTGAGGTTTAGCTGTACGAGTAAGATGATAGGCAGCTCTTTGAAATTCCACATCTCCCATTTCATTTTGATAAGATGTAGACTGCTTTATATTATTGCTACTACTACAACCTGAAAGTACGGATAAAGCGAATGCTGCGGATATAGCAATGCTCAGTTTCCTTTGATGGTGCATATTTTAAAACCCCAAATATCGTTGATTTTTGTTGTTATTTTTATTAAACGCCTATTCATTTGGTATTTTCTGATTGAGGAGGTAGGCTTTTATACATCCAGACTCAAAAAGACAATGAATAGAGATGTCCTTTAATTTAAACCGTGTTATTTTTATAATTAATTGTCACAGTTGAAATATTCGTTTTTATTATCCGTTCAGTTTATTGGCGTTGTGTTGAACATAAGCTGAACTGTCGTGGTCGCTGGTCGGCAAGTAGTCTTTTAAATATTTATTGTTTTTTACTAGAAGTAGTCAAATATGATGATCAAAGATAACTCAATAAAAAATTGTGCTTTATGGTATGAGAGCCTAGCAGGGCAACAGGCATTAGCTCATTTAGACGAATATATAGCGGGATATTTATCAGCAATTTTTGGCTACTATTGCCTTAATATAGGCGCTTTAAGTGATCGTGAAGAGTTCTTTGAAAATTCCCGTATATCCGCTGGTTTTTCAATGGGTGTTGATGAAACTAAAAATAATATAATCGCTGTACCCGAACAGCTACCCATAGCGGCAGATAATATTGATTTGGTCATTGCTAGTCATGTTTTAGAGTGTTCACAAAACCCTCATCAAGTATTGCGAGAGATTGACCGTGTACTTGTTCCTGACGGTCACTGTATTTTAATAGGCTTTAATCCTCATACGCTACGTGGCATAAAGCGTTTTTTAGCATCGTCAAAGAAAAATGATAAACGCTATAAAATGCGTAGTGTTTCTCATGTACGAGACTGGTTTTCACTATTAGGCTTTGAAACTTTAAAAGTGAATTATGTAGGGTTTCGTCCCACAATAAAAAATGAAAAAATATTTAACAAAATGGCATGGATGGAAAAATGGGGAGAAAAGCTATGGCCACTCCTTGGTAGCCTCTATATTATTCACGCTCAGAAAAAGGTAGTTTCAATGACACCCCACAAAAAAGTATGGAAAGCACCGCTTCTTATCACAGGTGGGAAAGTAGCGCTTAATCGCACCGCACAACGCGTTCGACGCACTAATTTTTCTAATTAAAAAATGTTTAGGAAATAAATAATTAATGGATACTAAAAAAGTAGTCGCTATATTTACCGATGGTGGTTGTCGTGGTAATCCTGGACCAGGTGGTTGGGGGACATTATTACGTTACGGCGAAAATGAAAAAGAATTGTATGGATATGAAGCAGAAACAACCAATAATCGCATGGAATTAATGGCGGCTATTAAAGGTTTAGAATTACTTGATCAACCATGCAAAGTGATCTTAACCACTGACTCTCAATATGTGCGACAAGGGATTAGTCAGTGGATGGATAATTGGAAAAAAAGAGATTGGAAAACGGCCGCTAAAAAACCAGTAAAAAATAAAGATTTATGGCAACGTCTAGACACAGCAACGCAACAGCATGAAATAGATTGGAAATGGGTGAAAGGTCATAGTGGACATATCGAAAACGACCGTGTTGATGCCTTAGCAAATAGAGCAATGGATGAAAAAGGTGGCAATGAGTGATTAGACAATGAGTAGGCAAATTCTTCTTGATACAGAAACAACAGGTTTAGAAACCCGAGATGGACATCGTATTATCGAGATAGGCTGTGTTGAAATGATCGACCGTAAAATGACGGGCAATGATTATCATCAATACATTCAGCCAGATAGAGAAATAGATGCCGAGGCTTTAGCGGTTCACGGCATTACACAAGAGTACCTTGCCGATAAGCCTCGTTTTGAAGAAATTGTTAGTGACTTTTTAGAATATGTCAAAGGTGCAGAGCTCATTATTCACAATGCGCCGTTTGACATGGGTTTCCTAGAGTACGAAATTAAGTTATCTAATAAAAAAATGAGTAGGAATTACTCATCATTAAAAAGTATTTGTACTATTACCGACTCGTTAGTGATGGCACGAGACTTACATCCTGGGCAACGCAATAGCCTAGATGCCCTATGTAAACGCTATGATATTAGTAATGAGCATCGTCAGTTACATGGTGCTTTATTAGATTCGCAGATATTAGGCGATGTGTATCTTGCAATGACAGGAGGTCAGGTTACTTTATCTTTAATGAATGCAGACGAGTCTGGAGAAGCAGCGACCAATGCAGCAGGTATTCGCCGTGTTGCAATAGATGCAAGCAAGTTTAAGGTCATAAAAGCTAATGATGATGAAAATGCCTCTCATATTGAACGGATGACAGCGATTGAAGAAACATCAGGGAATGATAGCTGGAAAAAACTATTTTGATTAATAGACAAAGAATATGAAATTATCAGAGGCATTATTGTTAATATTATTGGCCGCTATCTGGGGTAGTTCTTTCATCTTTATGCGAGCTACAGTTACTGATTTTGGACCTGTTTTTTTGATTACCCTGCGAGTCGGAGTAGCCAGTCTTTGCTTATTGGGCTTTTTATTGTTGAGTAAGAATTTAGTTGAATTTAAACGATATTGGAAAACACTCTTCTGGATAGGTCTTCTAAATTCCGCATTACCCTTTGTTTTATTAGCCTATGCCAGTATTTTTCTGAATGCGGGAGTCGTTTCTATTCTAAATGCTATCACCCCAATATTCACCGCTTTTATAGGCTATATGTGGTTAAAAGATAAAATGACCCATTTACAGTTTTTGGGGATGTTCATTGGTCTTTTGGGGGTCGTATTTTTAGTATGGGATAAAATAAATTGGCAGATACATTCATGGTTGCCAGTTATCGCAGGTGTTGGAGCAACGCTTGCCTATGGTATTGCAGCAAATAGTACGAAGAAATATTTAAAAGGTGTTTCTGCGATGACGGCAACCGCAGGAAGTCTATTTTTTGCGACTTTATTTTTGTTGCCACTTTCCTTCTTCTTTTTACCCGATTTTAGTGCTATTTCTGCCTTATCATGGTCATACGCTATTGCTTTAGCTGTGCTATGTACCGCTTTTGCTTATGTTATATTTTTTAGGCTTATTCAAAGCATAGGTCCCGCGAAGGCCGTTAGTGTTACTTTTCTTATACCCATTTTTTCTTTTGTGTGGGCCTATTTACTGTTAGGCGAAGTGGTTACAAATAGAATGTGGCTAGCGACAATAGTTATTTTGTTTGGAACGGCTTTAGTGGCAGGTGTTATTAAGAAACCTCGGAGTAAGTCTCAATCGTTTTTCTGATTTAAACTCCGCCCTATTTTTACTATAAAATCTCGCAATAGAATGACTATTACGCCATTATCCTAAGCTCTTCTAGTATAAGGATCAAGAATAACAATTTCTTCACTATCAACGCGTTGCATTAAGTTGTCGCCATGTAAATCCCATGCGATAATATCTTTGTATTTGGTGTAATATTGATAAAGCTTATTAATATCTTCTGCGAGTTTAGGGTTGTATTTATCACTGATCTCTTTTAATGCGGTCTCTCTGTTGTGTTGATCTTTCCAGTCTAGGTTTTGAGTGTGGCTGTCAAAATAAGCACTGTCCTTATCATTAAGGTGTTTGAGTTTCTCCATAAGGTAAATAAAACGATAGTCAGTTTCGTTACCTGAATAGATTTCTTCATTACTAGGAGCATCCACAGGATTGTCTTCTTCATCGATAATAGCAATACGTTGAATGTTAGGTACTTTAGATAGTTTCTTTTTTTGAATAGCACCACAGTAATATTCTAAACCGAGTGAGCGTTTTTCTAATAAGACATGCTTTTCATCATATTTAAAAACATTGGTAAGAAATGTCATTGCACATTTGTCACAGTATATTTGTTCATAATTACCCGAGAGAAAATGCTCCATTATTTTTTGTGAATTCATTCGATATTGTTCCTTGTCAGTAATGAGCAAGTTTCTCGGCAGACACCAGGATAGAAGTCGTCTATCCATAAATGAACGTCAATACCTAGCTCCTTCATATAGTCACGTTTTGGACTACCATCAGTAAGATAAATTGAAACATTAGAATTTTCTAATATCAGACGTATTTCTTCGACATTTTCCTTGTCAGGAGCACGTAAAGTGCAGACAAAGGGCTTGTATCCTGCAGATTGTAAATTCTTAATCAGATGTTTAAAAAACGCTTGGTCTGCGCTTATGGTGTTGTCCCAGTCAATCGCAATGTGCTTTGACTCAGGGTTATCAAGTAAGGTGTATATATCGATTAAAAATTCATTATAAAATTTGACAAGGTGGTATCCCCTTTCATCAAGTGCAGTTTGAAGTATTTTAAAGGCTTCAAATTCTTGATTTCCGTTGTAGTAGAAGGTTAGCCTTTCCTCTTCTATTTCCATTTTCTTATTTCACCCTATTTTATTGATAAGGAACGTGTCTAAAAAGAATACCCCTAACTTATAGTGTAAGTAGATGCCCTAAAAGCGCCTAAACACACTGTACGTTCGTTCCCAACCTTTATATTATAGGAAAATAGATAATAGGTATATTAAGGTTCTTTATTTGATGATTTTTTAGCGTTCCTAAGTGGCGGAATTCCTTATACTCCCTTGTATCTAGATAGGCGGATTCCCGCCAGTTATGAATTTTATTTATTAGTATGAAATATTATTATTTTAATAAAAAACTATAATATCAATCATTTATAGTTTCATTATCTTTAGAGTATGTTTTTGGCACTTTAATTGCTTCTGACTTAATGTTTAATATGATGAATAAAACCTGAATCCGTGAGGCTACTACGGCATGATGAACAAGTTATTGATTC
>CAZQTJ010000120.1:0-6311 GCA_964596035.1 uncultured Cocleimonas sp.
GAAGGCGATATTTTAGAAGACCCTTGGAACGAAGCTGAAGATGATATGTGGCGCTGGTCGGTATCGCCTGAAGATGCGCCTGATGTGGCAACTTATATTGAGATAGGCTATGAAAAAGGCGACCCTATCAGTTTGAATGGTGAAGCGCTTAGCCCTGCCACGATGCTTGAAACCTTAAACAAATTAGGGGGCGATAACGGTATAGGTCGTGATGACATTGTTGAAAATCGTTTTGTTGGCATGAAGTCACGCGGTTGTTATGAAACCCCAGGTGGAACGATTATGTTGAAAGCCCATCGTGCGATGGAGTCTTTAACACTGGATCGTGAAGTGATGCACTTAAAAGATGAGCTAATGCCACGTTATGCAAAAATTATTTATAACGGTTTTTGGTGGAGTCCTGAGCGTGAAATGATGCAAGCAATGATCGATGCCTCACAAAAACACGTCAATGGCACGGTACGATTGAAGCTCTATAAAGGTAACGTGATGGTCGTAGGGCGCAAGTCTGAAACTGATAGTTTGTTTGACGAAAGCATTGCCACATTTGAAGATGATAAAGGCTCTTATGATCAAACAGATGCGGCTGGTTTTATCAAACTAAATGCATTACGTTTACGTATTGCTGCTGATCGAAATAAATAATTTTTCCGTTTCTTGTAGATGTGGTTTTTTATTAAAAACTGCTCTACAAGTTCGTGAATTATTTAGGCGCTAATTTGGATATTATATGGATGATCTAAATGAACGACTGATGAAATTAGAAATAATGTTTATGGGTCAAGAAGATACCATTGAAACATTAAGTGCTATCGTTCATCAGCAACAAACTAAAATTGACCTTTTAGAGAAACAATTAATGCAAGTTGCAGAAAAGCTTATCAAAGCAGAAAATGCAATAGAACATGAAGCAGAAGAACCGCCTCCACCGCATTATTAATCCCAATGTCTATACCTTCCCCTCTAAAAATTGCCCTCAGTGGCAGTGAGCAATGTGATTTTAAACGGTTAGATTCTATCGCATCACAAATAAGCACCACTGTTACCCCTTCTAAAGACCTTTCTGCTGAGTTTATTCAGTCGCTAGATTATCTTTTATATTTAGATAATGACCGCTTAGAGCTACGCGCCTGCAAAGGTAAAAAAACAAATGCTGTTGTGGTGGACTTTCTGCAAGGTAAGTCACGTCATAGACGTTTGCATGGCGGTGGGAAAGGGCAAGATTTAAGTAAAGCGATAGGTCTGAAAAAAATTCCAAATGCCAATGTATTAGATTTGACGGCAGGTTTAGGGGGAGATGCCTTCGTGCTGGCTAGTTTAGGGTGTGAGTTAATATTACTGGAAAGAAACGCCATTGTTTATAACTTATTAAACAATGGAATAGAGCGTGTTATTAAATCAGAAGATGAAGATGTTAAAAACATTATCGCTCGAATGACATTATATAATAAGAGCGCTATAGAATATTTAACACAATTAATATCAAGTGATAATACTGTAATGCCTGATGTTATTTATATTGACCCTATGTTTCCTACACGTAAAAAATCTGCAAAAGTGAAAAAGGAAATGTCTTTTTTCCATGATATTGTAGGTAATGATAATGACAGCCATCATTTATTAGACCTTGCCTTAAAGTGCGCCTCTAAACGGATTGTTGTAAAGCGTCCTCGTCTAGCAAAAACATTAAGTGAATTAAAACCTCAGTTCAGCATTACGGGAAAATCAACACGTTATGATGTTTATCATCCATTAGTCACCTAACTTGCAACAGTAATCTGTATAGAAGATGAACAAGAAATAGTAATCCTTTACCTTAAGGAGCATGAAACAACAAGAATTACATTGTCTAGTTATCAGAGGTCAAGTAGGGCGTTATCCTGCGTTGATACAAACCTTAGGTAAATTTTCTGAAAATATCAAAATTAATTTAATTGATAATGATGTCATTAAAGTTAAACAGGCATTGTTGGATAAAAATTCGAGTTTGGTTTTTCTTTTTCATGAAAGTGGGCTTTCTGTGGAAGCTCTTGCAGAGTTAATGAGAAAAAATGCTTCAGAAGCTATTTTAATCTCTCTTAATGACGAACAACCTCAAACCGCATTATCGACTAAGGCAGGTTATAGCGGAGTGCAAGTTTGTAATTTACATTACACGCCTTCAGGTTCTACTTCCAATCTTGCGCTAAAATTTTTAACTCAATATGCTTTTTTAAAATCAGAATTTCGTAGCTGTAAATCACTTTTGCGGGTGTCTGAGCAACGCTGTCACTGGCTGGTTGACTCTAGTTCAGAAGCGGTTGCGTATATAATGGATGACCTACATCTCTATGCTAACGAGACTTACTTAAATTTATTTTCATACGGCTCATTACATGGTTTGAAGCTAACCAGTGTGTCTGATTTAATACTTGAAGACGAAAGAGAGGTTTTCTTTGATTTTGTACGTCAGTATGACAATAGAAATGTAAAAACATCGGCGCTTGTCGTGACAGTACATCCTTTAAAAGGCGATGATTTTCGTGCAAGCATCCGTATTATACCCACTGTTTTTAGTGGAACGCGCTGTTATCAACTATGGGTGAGAAAATTGGGGGCGGGTAATAGGCTATCGACATTGCAAAAAGTTGATAGTTTAGGTTTTGATGAATCAATAGATGTTGTTCCTAATAAGGAGAAATCCTCTCCTTGGGGAAGTAAGGCTTTACCTCATAATAAAAAAGTTGCAAACCCTGTCATTGTAAAAGAAAGCAAAAAAAATATAGCTATAAATTCATCTGCTATAAAATCTCCTCCACAAGCTTCACGCAATACAATAAAAAGTAAGCGACCTAAGCGCTATAATGTGTTGTTAAAGCAAGTTTTAATAAAAAAGGAAGTCTCATTAAGTTTATCTCAGCTAGATAATTTACATAAAATAAACAACTCAAACAGGCAATATATCGTTGATTTGAATGTATCGGAATCTGAGCATAAGCATATTGTGAGTAAGTTGCCCAACAAATGCTATGATATTTTTTGGGATCAGGTAATGCTTGTTTTGCTATTTCAGCGTCTAAGGCAAATGGGTTCCAAAAAAACAGAATTACTTATACCTCTTTCAGAATCATCCGCTAAAGATGAAGTATTAATCCGCTGGCTTAAATCTAGCTTGCTGCACCTTGGTAATAATGCCACAGGATGCACCTTTTTGTTGTCATTAACAGAAGGTGTGTCTGAAAAAGAGAGAAATATTGAAAGCTTACAGCAGGTGTTAGATAGTCATCATTGCGCTATTGGTGCGGATAATTTTGAGATTAACCATCATACTAAAACACTGTTGAAATTTGTAAAGCCTAAGTATGTTCGTTTTTCAAAGAAGTGGGTTATGAAAAATGTTAAAAATAAACAACAAGCTATAAAACTATCGAGAGCAATAAAAACATTAGAGAAAAATAATGTTAGAGTGATTACGCCCTACAATTCTGGACAGAAAATGAAGAAACTTTTTGATATGTCGGGCGCTTCCTTTTGTCAGAAACAAGCGGTGAGTTAAAATATAACATCATATAATCTGTTGTAATAATGCTAATTAAAATAATAAAAACATGGCAACAACAACTGATAAATACAATATTGCGGTGATTGCACGGGAGCGATCTCTTCTTTCATGGCAATACGACGTGCTGAAAAATGTTCTAAAAGTAGAAGGAGTGACGCTTTCTATTTTAGTGCTTAGCCACACCGTACCTAAAAAAACACCGCTTGCCGTTCAGTTTTTGCATCATATCGAACGTTATTTATATCACTGTCAGCCTCATTTTTTTGAAGATAAAAATATTGATAGCTTACTGGCTAATACTGATGTTGTTGATATGGCAACATCGACAGTCGAGGACTTTGGTGAAATAGATTTTATGATCAATTTTACAGAAGAGCTTCTACCTGATGGTTTACTTTTACAACCAAAATTAGGTGTCTGGTCGATATTTATCGGTGATGATGAAAAAGTAAAATCTCAACTAACCGCAGTAAATGATTTTATCTCCGAAAATGATGTTGTAACGATGGGTTTACAAATAGAAACCTTGAGTGGAAAACCTAATATTACGTTATATCAGTCAAATAGCAGTGTGGATATGGCATCACTCTGTCGTACAGCCGAGCAGTGTTTACATAAAACAGCTTTTTTTATTCCCCATTATTTAAATCAACTCAAGACGAATCATTTACCTAATCCCGTTGCTTTTACACAAAAAAAGACGCTAACGGATAAAGTATCAAGCAATGACTCTGCACGATTAGTTTGGCAGTCGATTAAGCGCATCAGCAAAAAAATGGATCATAAATACCGCGCTAAAGAACAATGGGCTTTAATTTATGGGAAAAATGCAACAAAAAATTCATTAAAAGCAAATTTTGATATTGCATCATTTAAAATGTTGCAACCACCTGAGGATAGGTTTTGGGCTGACCCTTTTGCGATTAGTCATAACAATAAAAATTATATTTTTTTCGAAGAGTTATTTTTTGAGCGCGATTTAGGTCATTTATGTTGTATGGAGCTGTATGACGATGGCACACATAGCGATCCTATTAAAATATTAGAAAAGCCCTATCATTTATCCTATCCCTTTATTTTTCAATACGAAAATGATTTTTATATGATCCCTGAATCGGGAAATGAACAGTGCGTGGGGCTATATAAATGTACGGATTTTCCTTATAAGTGGGCGTTCGAGAAAAATCTCATCTCGAATATCAGGGCGTATGATTCCACCTTATTTGAACATAATGGACTGTGGTGGCTGTTTGCGTGTGTGGCTGATGATGAAGAGTCACCTTCGACAGAAGATTTGTATTTGTTTTATGCCGATAGTCCTCTGAGCGATCATTGGCAGGCTCATCCTTTAAATCCTATTGTTTCGGATGCGGCAAGCGCACGTCCCGCAGGAAAAATATTTACCCATGATGGCAAAATTTATCGACCTTCACAAAACTGTGCTACTTCTTATGGAGCAGGTTTAAACCTTTGTGAGATTACAAATTTAACCATCAATAATTACGCAGAAAAAATAGTTAGTCAGGTTTTTCCCGACTGGGATAAACGTCTAAAAGGACTACATACCTTTAATTTTAATAAAAATATCACTATCTGCGATGTCATCGTCGATAAGCGATAAAACGAGAAAAGTATTATGCATATCGCTCATGTTATAGAGCCAATGGGACACGGTGTATTTATATGGGTTATAGATATGTCGAATAAATTAGTAGAAGCGGGCTACGAAGTAACCGTTTTACATTCCATTCGCGAAGAAACGCCCGAAAACTGGCGAGAGATGTTTGACCCTAGAGTGAATCTAATTCATGTCCAAATGAGCCGAGCGATTGACCCTGTGCTGGATACAAAGGCACTAATCGGGCTTTATAAAAATTTAAAGCGTATCTCTCCCGATGTTATTCATACGCACTCATCAAAAAGTGGCTTTCTTGCACGCGCAGCGGGTTTTTTATTAAGAAAAAATCATACGCTACTGTATACATCACATGCGATCCATTACCCCTTAATTAAAAAATTCTTTAAACGTCAGATTTATAAAGCGTTAGAGCTTTTAGGTTACTGGCTTGGCGGTACAATCGTTGCTTGTTCTAAAAAAGAATACGATATTATTTTAAAAGAAATCACTTTTGGTAACACTGAGCGCTTAATCAGAATTAGTAATGGTATTGATGTTGATCAAACCATCCCTAAAGATTATTCCCAAAAGAATGACAAGGTTAAAATTGGTGTATTAGGGCGTATATCAGAGCAAAAAGCACCGTGGGATTTTGCCACAGTTGCACAATCAATCTCTGCTAAACGAAATGATGTGGAATTTATTTGGATCGGTGGTGGAGAGCCAGATGATGTTAAATTACTGAATGATGCAGGGGTGCGTGTAACAGGTTTGTTAAGTCGTTCTGACGCTCTAAAAGAAGTATCGAGTTTAGATATATTCTTACAAACTTCCCTATACGAAGGTTTATCATTAGCATTATTAGAAGCTCAAGTGGCAGGCATTCCCGCAGTCGTTACGAATATTCCTGGTAATGATGAAGTCGTCCAGCATGAAAAAACAGGTTATGTAGGCAATAGTAATGACGAGCTAGAGGAGTTTACTGAACAATTAATAGATTCGGCTGAATTGAGACAGAAGATGGGAGAAACAGCAATGTGTTACTCAAAACAGCACTTCTCTTTTGATGTGATGGGCGATATTTATAAAGAAAAATATCAAGCGATTGCTGATAAGAATGCGATACAAAAAATCTCTGTAGCATCATCATAA
>CAZQTJ010000121.1:0-6282 GCA_964596035.1 uncultured Cocleimonas sp.
TGTTTATAACGCTATTCGGTTAGTTCAATCTAACCTGAATCCGTGAGGTCTAAGGGTATAAATTGATTGATTATTTAGTATCTTAGATACACGTCTATACAGGCGGTAATAAAAACGTTATCGGGTCGGCGCAAAATAGAGTATTTTTCTCATTACGATGATTATTCATTCGTTCTGACTGTCGTTGAAGTAGAGGTACGTCAGGATATTCACTCGCGAGATTTTCTAAATTTATGCGAGCGTATTCAAAGTATTTTAGATGCTGTGCTTTCATCCGAGATGATTTTTGTTGGAATCCTATACAGGCAAAGGCGCTGTCTATGCGGGTAATTAGATAGCGATAACGTCCTGTTGCAACACTGCTGTCAACGCTAGGTCTGATTATTTTAGTATAAGCGTTTAAAGCGGCATTTATATTGCCCTCTAGAAAATATAAATGCCCCGTAATTTCATGGTAAAAAGCGTGCAAATATTTTGTTTCTTCAGAGCGGTTAGTGAGGTTAATATCGTCTTCAGAGATGATTATTTTTGCTTTTTGTAAAAGCGCCCATGTTTCCGCATAGGCTTGTACACGCAAGCTTTCATAAGCACTAGCAAGTAACATATTTAAAACTAATAAGCGTTGTTTGTTATTTAAAGAAATGAAATTTTCAATATTCATTTCTTCTCGTATTAGACGCATATTTTTCCAGCTCTCGACAAGCGAGTCACTGCCGTCGTATATATTTAACTCCGCAAGGCGATGACGTATAGCGCTTTGGTTGATGCGTATTGATTGTTGTACAGACCTTGTTAATTGAGCTTCTTCACTATTCGCAATGTTTGTGTATATGCTTAGTGCTTGCTTATAATACTTACGCGCCGTGTTGATATCGCCTAAATTCATATAATAAGGATGCCCGCTAATATTTCCCATGCGAATAAGTATGTCGGCATACAGTGTTTTAATGGTTTGGTTGTCAGGGTTCGCATTTGACCATTCGTGCAAACGCTCTTTTGTTAGACCCGTCACCTCCTTTTCTAAGGTTGGCGTATGAGGGATGGTCGCGAGCAAAATATTTAAGTCATTAACCGCTTCAAGGGCATCGTCTTGACGCGACTCTTGACGTAATTCTGCACTCTCTTGTTGCTCAAAGTATTGACCAACAATCTGCCCAACAGTTAGCGATAAAATGGCAAAAATAAAGATGATAAACAAGAAATTACGATAGCGATAAATGTATTTACTGTAAAAATACCACCAGCCACCCTGTGCCGCACTAATGGGTTTATCATCTAACCAGCTATCTAAATCTGCCTGAAATGCATTGGCCGAAATATAACGCTCTTGGCGTTTGTCAGCGGTTGCTTTTTGGAAGATTTGAACGAGTTCTTTATTGTCTATCTGTGTACTTAACACCTGAGTATTCGGTGCTTTGTAGGGCTTGTTTACCGCATTGGTTTTTTCTATCAAAGAAAGTGGTTTGCCGCTCAATAACTGTCCAAAAATAATACCAAGACTAAATACATCATCGGTATTATGTGGTGTGTTATTTTGATGACGTTGAGGGCTAGAATATTCAGGGGTGATACCAACGGGCTTGGCATCAGGTTTAGCATTGCTCGCAGATAAAGATTGTGCAATACCAAAATCGAGTAGTTTTAAAGTACCTTTACGACTACCTTTATTGATGACAAGAATATTGTCAGGTTTTAAGTCGCAGTGGATAATTCCCTGTTGGTGCGCATCCTCTATGACCTGACAAAGATCACGGCATAAGGTCACAATATCCCTCGAAGACAAGCGATAGCAGTCTACATAAGCATCAATCGCCATGCCATCAACAAGCTCCATGACTAAATAAGGGAATCCTTCTTCTAAGGTTCCGCCATCTAATAAAGTAACTATATTAGGATGTTGAATATCAGCAAGTAGTTGGCGTTCTTTTAAGAATAGCTCGATATTGATATTTGCTATTTCAACCACTTTTATGGCAACCACTTGTTCGTATTCGCCATCAATACGTTTTGCAGAGTAAATTCGTCCCATTCCGCCACTGAAGATTTTGCGTATGACCTCGTATACGCCTAAACGTCGTCCAGTTAAATCAGGGCAACGCTCAGTTATTTCATCAATACTCTTTTTTAATGCCAATGGCGTGGTTAAAAAGCTGTCGGATGCATGATGTGCGAGCAGTAGAGAACGAACTTCTTGTAGTAAGTGGGTATCATGGCTAAGTGTGTTCTCAAGCCATGCAAAGCGTTTATTTTTATCAATAGTCAAAGCAGAGGTAAAGTATTCCTCTATTTGCGTGAAAATTGTGGAATCTATTGTTTTATTTCCTTGTACAACCATGCTTTAGCCATCATCCATTTTCGCTTTATTGTTGATTCTGATAACGCCAGAATATTTGCTATTTCTTCGATCGTCATCCCTGAGAAAAAACGTAACTCAACGATCCTTACTTGTATTGCATCTAAGTTTTCCAAGCGTTTAAGACAGTCTTCTAGTGCAATAATATCTATATCAAGATCTGTCGCTTTATTGTCACCACAAGCCTCTTCATGCAAGGTCATAAAGGTACGGTCACCACCTCTTTTTAAGGCATTTTTCACACGAGAATGTTCAACCAAAACTTGCCGTATACAGCGTCCGCAAATGGCTAAAAAATGCTGTTGATCTTTGCTTTCGATATCTTGGCTGGAGCAAAGTTTTAAGTAGGCTTCATTGACAAGAGCGGTAGGGCATAAAGTGTGTCCTGCGCGTTCTCTCGACATATAGATAGATGCAAGCCGTTTAAGTTCAGGATAAACAGATTGAAGTAACTTTGAGTTATTTTGATTGAATTCCATTGCATCTCATTAAGTTGGTATATTTATCAAGGAGGCTGAAACCTGAATCGGTGAAGCTAATGCGGGGTTCAGCTGAAAGACTATTGATATTTCTCTCGCAAGTTGAGAATGTACATACGCTATAGCGAGAAAGTATGATTAAAAAGCTCAACTATTTACAGATATTTAAATAAAAACTTCAATAAATTCAGGCGAATAACAACTATTGATTAAGCAAATAAAACAAACTATTCGTGCTGCTTTATATTTAATCTAAATGATTAATAATTAATCCATGAGAAGGTTTCTAAAAGTGAAAAATAGATATAGCAAGAATACTGAGATATAGTTTGTAATAATTCTCATCATTAGGGTTCAGGGTTTGGGGTAAAAATGACATATTTAATCGCTCAAATGTGGGTATGCCTACTTATTACCGCAATTATTGCGGGTGTTATAGGCTGGTTGTTACGAGGTAGTGGTAAGGAAAAATTAATAGCCTTAGAGCAACAATGGATGGAGCAATACCAATCTGTTGATAGAGCGCGTAAAAAATATGCCGACGAAGTAGAGCAGCTTTCTTTAGTGAAAGAAGAAAATAATGAATTAGCCAATCAGCTCTCGCTACAAAAAAAATCATTTGAGCAGAATATACAACATTTAAAAGAGCAGGCTTATATTGCCGTTGATAAACAAGATGCTTTATTGGTTCAAAAAGACGAAGAGCTGGCGAGATACTCACATCAGTTGCATGAAAGAATCGTTGAGTTAGAAGAAGAACTAGCAAGCAATAAGCAACACCTTGAAAAAATAATGGCAGATAAAGAACAGGATGCAACTTCTCTCTCTCAGCTCAAAGCAGGAAATGAAGAAAAAACGGCAGCGTTATCGACAAAACTACATATAAATCAAGCGGATCTTATTGCAGCAGAAAAAGAATTAGTTATGCTTAAGACCGCACTTAATAAAGAAAAAAGTCAGTCTAGTGAGTTGAAAAAAAGTTTTAGCGTAAGGGCAAAAATATTGGAAGAGCAGCTAGATCAAAAAGAACGTTTACTGTCCCTTGCTATTGCAGATAAAGAGGTAGCTCAAAAGACCTTAGCCGAGACATTAGCAAAGGTTGAAACAACGGAGAAAAGCTTTTTTTCAGAGATGAAAGATAAGCTGGATGACTTCAATGCAGATCGTAAGAGCGATGATAAAAGCCATTCAACAACATCAGTAGCCCATGAGAATAAAATCAGCACTGATATTAGAAGTATGTTGGAAGCAACAGGGATTAACGATCTAGCAAAAAAGGGAATAAATAAAGTAAAAAATCGGATTGATGATATGAAAAAGTAGCTATTTTGTAGGTTGTGGCTTTGTACCTCAGCACCAACCTACAATTTAATCGTGTGAAACAACAGATTTAACCCACCTCCCTTATTTTTTGTTAGAGCGTGGTTTGCGGTCACTCTTAGCAGAAAGATCACGTAGTTTCATTTGTTGACCAGCAACCCATGTTTTATATAAATGCTTATGAATATCTTTTGGCATTCCTTCGGGTAGTTTCACGGTGCTGTGGTCGTTATTAATTTTCAAGCCTTGGATAAATTGGCTTTCTAATCCTGCTTCATTAATTAATGCGCCTACAATGTGTCTTGCCTCTGCACCATGATCACTACCCACCTCTAAGCGGTACAGCGTCATTGGAACATCGTCTTTTTTCTCTGATGATTTCTTTTTAGGGTTGTTGCGTCTAGGACTTTCTTGTTGCTTATTACGACGGTCTTGGTCATTATTTCGATTGTTGCGACGGTCACTCCGATCATTGCGTTTACGATCACCTCGACTCGAGTTATCACGACTATCGCGTCGATTATTTCTACCATTATCTTTCGTGCTAAAAGCAAAATCAGGAATAGCCCCTTTTTGATCAACTAGCGGGCGTTCGCGCTGTGCGATATAGGCTAATGCGGCTGCAATTTGCGCGCTACTTAATTCGCTTTCTTCTGTTAGTTCAGACACCAATTTTTCAAAGAACTCAAGCTTCTCATTTTTACTTGCCTCAATAATCGACTCTTTAAAGCGTGCGATACGATTATCCGTAATATCTTGCTGTGAAGGTAGCTTTAAAGGTTCAATCTTTTGACCTGTTGCACGTTCAATGCTTTGCAACATACGGTCGCCACGAGGCGGAATAAATAAAATGGCGGTTCCTTTGCGACCCGCACGACCAGTACGCCCGATTCTGTGTACATAAGACTCGGTGTCGTGTGGCATATCGTAGTTGATTACATGCGTGATACGCTCAACATCTAATCCACGGGCAACGACATCTGTTGCCACGATAATATCCAAAGCGCCTTTTTTAAGACGGTTAATTGTCTTCTCGCGCAAGTCTTGTTTTATGTCGCCATTTAGAGCGGTGGAGGCATAGCCTCGGGCTTCGAGTTTTTCCGAAATTTCAACCGTCATAGACTTTGTACGCACAAACACAATCACTGCACCAAAGTCATCCGACTCCAATATGCGTGTTAGCACGTCTAGCTTCATATAGGTTTTACCCTTCCAGTAAAGCTGTTTAATGGTCGAAACGGTCGATGTTTTACTTTTAATTTTAATTTCAACAGGGTCTTTCAAATAGCGTGTGGTAATACGCTTGATAGCAGCGGGCATTGTGGCAGAGAACAGCACCACTTGACGTTCTGCAGGTGTATCTTTAAGAATGGTTTCCACATCATCAATAAAGCCCATGCGTAACATCTCATCTGCTTCATCTAACACGACGGTTTTAAGATCACCCAATTTAAGCGTACCGCGACGTAAATGATCCATCACACGACCTGGCGTACCCACGACAACGTGTACATTACGTTTTAGTTGGCGTAACTGAATGCTAATATTTTGACCGCCATAAATAGGCATAACATGAAAGCCCTTCATGTGGCGAGCATAAGTCTGCCACGCTTCAGCTACCTGAATCGCTAATTCGCGCGTGGGTGCAAGTACCAAAACCTGAGGCTTTGTTTTGCTTAAATCAAGATTAGAAAGTAAAGGTAGAGCAAAAGCCGCTGTTTTACCTGTACCCGTTTGCGCCTGTCCTAGTAAGTCATGTCCCTCTAATAAAGGCGGAATACTCTCAGCTTGAATAGGAGAGGGCACTTCGTAACCCGCCTCTTCTATTGCTTGTAATAAGGGCTTAATTAATTTGAGGTCGGCAAAGCTGATCGTATTTTCTTCTGACATTGGGTACACACGGGTAAAGAGGGGGAGCGTATTATACGCTATTTTTGGGGTGGTGTTGTGTTTATTATGAAATGCTTATTTTAAGGTCTCCAATGCTGGCACATAGTCATAACCTAGCTCCCTAGCGACTTCTTTATAAGTGACTTTTCCTGTATGAATATTTAAGCCCTGACGTAAATGAATATCACTTAGGAACGAGCATGAAATAACTTCCCGATTCTAACTTGCTTTTTTATCCCA